>JAJRYW010000202.1 GCA_024275555.1 Calditrichota bacterium
CATGCCGCTTACGACATTATGCCCGCCACCCAAATCGGCATGACTTATTACGAAAGCGCATACGACCGGCCCCTGCGCCCGGATATCGGCGAAATTGTCGATCCCTCCAACGAAGGACAAATCACCTTAGCCGACAACGAAATTTTCAACAGTTATGGCGGCCCGCTCTCGGACGGAGAGAATATTTTCTGGGACGGCGCCAAGTCTTTTCGGCGCGTCTACGGGGTGGATGTGCAATCGGTAATCAACAATGTAGCTTTCCAGGCCGAGTACGCCGAACTGGATAAACGAAAATCGTTGGGGCTGTTCCGCTCCGATAGGAATCCCTGGGCCTTTGTCGCCAGTGTTTATATTCAGTTCAACAGTTTTAATATTATGGGGCTTTACCGGGATTACCAGCTTGGTTTCGATAATCCCTACCAGCGTTCCTTCTCCAACTACCGCCGCTTTAAGAGCACGATTTACGAGGATTATTTTTACCTGCAGGATGACTTTTATTTGCAGCTTTACACCAACAACCCCCAGCCCCAGAGCGAGAAGGGATTTTACCTCAACACCCGTTACCAGATCAACCGCAAGTTTGTGCTTTCTATGGAGTATGACAACTGGAAACGCTACACGGATGACGCCAGCCAATACCGTTTGCGGGCCAACCTGCAATATCGTCCCGTGTTTCCGATCAGTATCACCCTCTACCAAAAATTCCAGGGCCGGGAAGCGCTCAACAATTTTTCCCTGCGTTACTTTGAGAACAAAGAATTCCGGGGCACCCTGCGCTTGCGTCTGTCGCGTTTTGATAACCTTTCGTTGCTGTACATGAACTCGGAGGTTATGTTCCATCCCCGGCCGCGGTTAACCCACCCGGCTGATCCGGCAGACCCCAACCAGGAATTTGATAATCCCAACTTTGCCGGTACGGCGGCGCTGCCCGGCACGGCCATCGGGGCAACCTACACGCACAATTTTAACGAGTGGTTGAAGTTCCGGGGCTTCCTGGGCTTCTACAAAGGATTCTTCTGGAATTTTGAAGACACCCAGTTTTTAGCGGTGGATAGCGAGCGGGGCTCGATGCGCTACTGGTTTTCGGTCTATTCCCGAATCAGCAGCCAGCTCAGCATGCGTTTTAAGTACACCTGCGACCGGAATTACCCGATTACTTTCTACCAGGCCCGCGATAGCCGCAACCGGGTTATCGAGCCGCAACCGGGGGACCCGGTCACCGGCGGGAAACTGTTCGAAAGCAGTTTGATTCAGCCCATACAAGAGTATTTTTACATGGAATTTAATTACCACTTTTAGCGCGGAAGTGCAGAGATGCCGGCTGCGATTGCCTGGCATCCTCACGTGGACAGCTACAGGAGATTTTTTATGCAACGTCTGGTCATGATACTTTTTTTAAGCACGGTCTGGTTCGGTAGCTCTTTTGCTCAAAGTTATCCGGTGTTCCCGGCGGGGGAAGCGTTTGTCTTTCCCGATGCCCGGACGCTGGGGTTAGCCGGGGCCGGTTCGGTTTCCAACAGCGGGCCCGGGGCGCTTCTGCTCAATCCGGCCGCCATGTCCCAGGCCCGGCCGGGACTGAATATCCACCTCAGCCTGGTTACCCGCAACCTGGAAGAACGCCGCTCCTTTCCGGTGTTCGATCGCTTTGGCGAGTTTAACACTTACGGCATCTATGTGATTAATGATCACTGGTATAGCCGTGTGCAAGGCGGGATACAGTATCAATTTGAATCTGCGCCGCTGCCGCTGCTGAAAACGATTGCCCTGGGCGTTTACCAGGAATTGGATCAGGACTACCTGTACGAAGAAGAAGTGCGCGAGAACGTCTTCCCGGATGATCCCCTGGCCATCAACAAAATTGAATACCGGGGCCTGTTGAACCGCATCAGCGCAGGCGTGGCCCTGGAACTGACCAAACAACTCCGGGCCGGGGTGCAGGTGGGAATCCTCGCCGGCGATCTGGATTCGGAACGCTCGATCACTTTCATCAATAACAGCGATCAAAATCAGTTCGAAGCCGCCAACCGCCAGTTGGACAACACCCCGATTGTGGCCAGCGCCGGGCTGACCTACCAGGTGAATCCCTATTTAAAACTGGGCAGCCATGTACGCCTGCCCTACAGTCTGGATTACCTGGTCCGCTCGCAAGAACCGGTGGCAGTCGGCGAAACCATTGAATACCCGCTGCAATGGACCGGCGGGCTGGAATGCCGGGGACGTCAGGCTCTGCAGGCCCGCCTCAATGTAGATGTGACCTACGAATGGTGGTCGAAGCGGGATATCTTCCGGGCCGGCCAGGCCCAGCAAATGAACTATGACAATGTGCTTCAAATCCGCACCGGGATTGAACATATTTTCTTTAACCAGGTGCCTTTCCGGGTGGGGCTGCAATATCGCACCACCCCCACAGATCGCGGCGACACACGGCTTATTTTTACTGCCGGAACCGGTTTCTATGGAAAGAGGTGGGAAGTGGACCTCTCCGGCGGCGTCAGCAAGTTCAACTACAACTACCCGGACCTGTTCGATGACGCAATCTACGGCGGCGATCGCAGC
>JAJRYW010000203.1 GCA_024275555.1 Calditrichota bacterium
CTCATTAACACCGGGCTTAAGCCCGGTGTTAATGAGATCTTGCAGCGATCATTTAACCGTTTCAACGGTTTTTAAAGAATGTCTGTAAAATACAATTTGTCATGCGCCCCCCCAAAATACATTTTACTCTTATTAAAACATTACCTTAGGTGCGAAGATTAAATAATGTATAATTTATGGTGCACCCGATGTCAAAAGTCCAAAACCCTTTAATCTTTACCCTCCCCCCCTTTCCCACGGCAGGTGAACCTACCCTATTTCCCCCTTCATCCTGTCTGCCCGGGGGTTACTTTTCGGCGAAGTGCGGACTATTATACAACTGCCGCTCATTCGCTGTGGAGACGGTCAAGACAACCATGCCCTTAGACATTGTTTCTTAATCAATTACAGGAAACGCCAAAGAACTGGCATAGAGTTTGACCTCTTATATTTGGAGCATAATGATCTTTTTATAATCAGAAGGAACACAAAAGATACCACCCCGGATGAAGACAGAACCGCAAAATACGGATACATTCCGGCTTCGCACCTGGTATGGCTTAAATGCCCGGGTGGAGAACGGGCCCCAATTTTGGCACAGGGCCGGATTGGGGCAATTTATGATCCCTCACCCTCCTTTGATCAACTGGCTGCTTCGATTAGGGTTGCCTGCCAAAGAAAAAGACCGCCTGGGCGTCACGCACGAATTCGGGCATCTGCAAACCCTGCCGGTCTACCTGTTATACACCGCCATTCTCATCGGGATATTCATCGGCAGGGACAGTATGCATTTCGGCGGCTGGATTCTTCTTTTTATCAGCACCCACGCTTTTTGGGAAATCCTCAGCGAGCTTTATGTGATCTACCGCCTGGGGCCGCTTTATACACTGTTCTATGAAGATATCCCGGTCCTGCCTCGCCTTGTTTTTTGGACCGCCATGTCCGCCACGATGCTAAGCGGATGGTTGCTGTTCTAAGTGGGAAATCATCCCCCAAAAAAAGAGTTCCGGAGACATTAGTCCGGCGCACACCACAGCCAAAGGAAGCGAAAACCCTCCCGGTACAATCTCAAGTACGATTGTAGAATATTCTACAGTCCCATTGTAGAATATTATCATTCTGCCCCGGTTATCCTCTTTCACCCTTCCGGCCAGAACTTCGCAGGCTATTATTATTCTTATACTTATGCACTTTTATTTTTTCATGGCACGCCATTTGAGGTAGTAATGAGCGGAAGTTGAAAATAAAAACAATCAAATACTGGAAAGGAGTGAATCATGCATTGGATGAACGGTTTTTTCGGCGGCGGTTTAATGATGATCTTCTGGTGGGGATTGTTTATCCTGGGAATTGCAGCGCTGGTAAAATGGATCTCGGGCTCAGGCGCTTCCAACAAGAACAGCGAGGATTCGCCCCTGGAAATCTTAAAGCGCCGCTATGCCAGGGGGGAAATCAGCAAAGAAGAATTTAAAAGCTTAAAGCAGGATTTAATCTAAAACTCATAAAGGAGAAGTATTATGAAACGCTTAATTATTGTACTCGGATTGGTTAGTCTGTTCCTCTTTTCCGGCGTTGTATTTGGCCAGGAAAAAAAGCCTATGATGCAGGGAAAACACTCCCAGATGATGGAAATGATGAAAGACTCTACCATGATGAAACAAATGATGAAGAGTATTGCCCGGGACGAGAACATGCGCAAGCAGATGATGCAGCAAATGATGAGTTCCGTCGAAGGAGACAGCACCGCCATGATGCAGATGTGTAAAATGATGATGGACAACCCGGAAATGCATGCCGCCATGATGAAAATGATGGGCGGCATGATGAAGGGCGGCATGATGGACAAGAGCAAAATGGACCACAAGATGGACCATAAAATGGGTGACAAGGAAGCCGGCGAAGGCAAAATGAAGGACGATGACCACCAGCATAAGCATTAATACCCCTCACCTACCCCGGACAAGCAAGGAGGGAGAAGGATTTCCCACCTTGCTTCCTTTTATCAAAACAGGCGGCTAAACGTCAGGAGCGATTCAAATGAAGATTACATTCTGGAGTGTTATCGGATTGATCATTTTCAGCTCTTGCACAGGCTATAAGGTTCATAAATATCCCGAGCTTGCAGATGAGCCCTACAAAGAAGATATTGTCGTCAGCGGAGAACACGTGGATTTTTTTGGCAAGAGCGGGGCGGACCAGTTGCGCTATGCCAAGCACCTTTCCGGAGAAATGCAATATGAGCGGGCGCTCGCCTATTATCAGAAGATTTACCAGAATAAGACGAATGAAACCAAAATCCGCGCCGAAGCGCTCTATCTAATCGGGGAACTGTATAGAAATGTACTCTTTCAAAAATTCGATACTGAAAAAAGCATGAACATTTTTCAACAGTTCCTGGAAGAGTTTCCCGAAAGTAAATTTCTTCCGAATGTGAATGAATCAATTGTAAATATTCATCGATTAATGCAGGAAGAATAAGATTTGATCCCGGCAAATCGATGGTCTATTGCGAATCATATCGCACCATGTAAGCAGCGGTTTTTTTTTGCCCGCTTCCCCCGGTGGAAGTGTTTTCGACAGAGTCGGGCAAAATTCCGGCCAACCGGGATTGTCGATTGAGACCCCGAAAGGGGCGACGCGAAAAAAAGACTTCATTTAACCGGCAACCGCCGTCTTAGTCGAGGCTGTCATTGCCCTTGTATAAGAAGAACCGCCTCATCATTCTTTATGCGTGTACGTTCGTGGTGATGATCGGGTTTGGCCTGATCCTGCCCGTGCTGCCCTTTTACATCGAGCGTATGGCGTTAACCGGTGGGGTTTCCTCATCGCTGGTCGCTACCCATGTGGGATTGCTGACCGGCGTTTTTGCCCTGGTGCAATTTTTAATGGCGCCGTTGTGGGGCCAACTGTCCGACCGCATCGGTCGCCGGCCGCTTTTTCTGATTGGCCTGGGCGGCTACGCTGTCTCCATGCTATGCTTCGGGATGGGAACCAGCCTGACGCTCCTCTACACCGCCCGGATTACCGGGGGGATTTTTGCGGCGGCCATTTTGCCGACCGCTACCGCCTATGTTGCCGATGTAACCCCCCGGAATGAGCGGGGACGCGGAATGGCCTGGTTAGGCAGCGCGGTCAGCCTGGGAATTGTAATCGGGCCGGGGCTGGGAGGTTTTCTCTCCCAATTGAATACTGTTGCCGAATACAACCTGGGCCCTTTTCGCATCGACAATTTCTCGGCGCCGTTTTTTGCCACAGCGCTACTGGCCCTGCTGACATTGGCCGCGGCGATGCGCTGGCTGCCGGAATCTTTGCAAAAGCCCGCCCCGGAAACGCCGGCCAATCAAGAAAAGGAAGCGAAAGCGCAATTGCCTTCCCGGGTGCGGCGGCTTATTCCTGCCTGGCTGGTGCAATTCCTCATTTTCGCCTTCGTCAGTCAATTTGCTTTAGCGGCTTTCGAGGGCACTTTTGCGCTCCATGCCCAGGAGTTGCTCGGCTACGGCCCGGCCCAAATGGGCGTGGTGTTTGTGGTTTGCGGATTGGTGATGGCCCTCGCCCAGGGTCTGATCGTTAGCCGGCTGATCGAAAAAACTGGCGAGAGGATTCTCTTGCCGATTGGCTTTGCTCTCACGGCCTTGGGCTTAGCGCTGCTGATGATCACCGAACAAACGCTCTATATCTTACTAAATGTAACCCTGTTTGCCCTTGGGATTGCCTTTATTACCCCCTGCCTGGCCGCCCTGGTAAGCAAACGCTCCGACCGGCAGGCCGGCGCGTCATTAGGGTTTTTAAATTCCGCCAACAGCCTGGGGCAGGCCGGCGGCCCGGCCCTGGGAGGATACCTGTTTATCTATCAAATCCATTTGCCCTATTTGCTGGCAACGGCTTTGCTTGCCTTCTGCGCAATCTATCTTGCCGGTATACTTTTAAAAAAACCGGCAAAGGCCCCGCATCGCTTTCCGGAATGAATCTCCCGGCAAACATGTTGTATAATAGTCGCCGGATAAATTGTTGAATATTCTACAACATTATTAAAACCGCCTCCTCCGGTCGCCCACCACAGCAGCTCCCTAATCATTGTTTCTTATGGAATTATCCTGATATATCAAAAGCTGGCACAAAGTTTGATTTATCAAATGTACCATGAATGTTGAGGAGTTTCCAATGAAGGTGTATATGAATTCTGCTGAAGAACCTGCACACTCTCCGGGCAAACCGGATTCGCCGAATGTTTGCACAGCGTACTTATTCATCCGGGGAATGAAATACCCGGAATGCGCGGTGCGGGTTCATGAAGCGCTGATGAACGTCGGGGGAGTTTTCAAAGTCGGCGTCGCACCGGAGCGGGACATTGCCGCGGCGGTTTATCATACCGGCCAGGCAACGCCGGGAAATTTGCTGACAGCGGTAGCGGAGATCAACTGCGCCGGTCAAAAACCTTACTCGGCGGAAATCCGGATGCTTGTCGAAGAATTGGAAGAACCAATATAAATAACAGGGGTCAGGGCTGAAGAGATATCGTAAAAACCGGTTATCAAAAAATGAATACTGGAAAATACATAATTATCGCACTCGCCTGCCTGTTTACTTTTAGTTTTGCGGGAGACTTTGCCAAAACATTCTTGCGGGTTCCTCCCGATGCAGCTTCCCGCTCCATCGGAGGCGCAAATTTAGCCTTGCCGATTGGGGCTTTCGATTTGTTTGTTAACCCGGCCCTGTTAATTGAAAAACAACAGAAGGAGCTCCAGTTTTCTAACTTAATCGACATCAACGCCAATCGCTATTTCAGTGCGGCGCTAAGTATTCCGGTAAGCTCCCAATCTCAACTGGGCGTGGGGCTGGTAAGCCGCAATTTCTCCGACCAGGTTCTGCTCCGGCAAGACAATCTGACCATCCGGGAAAAAATCGACAGCCAATTCGGGGTGGTCGTCTCTTATGCCCGTAAATTCCGGAAGGTATCCCTGGGCGTAAGCAGCAAATATTTTAACTGGCAGAACAGCAGCAATACTTACGGGCAGGGCGGAACAGCCATCGGATTAGACTTTGGAGGCGTTTACCAGGTTTCCCCGGGGCTCGGCGTCGGCGCAACCTATCAGCAGGTACTGCAATTCCGCTCGGAAAGCAGCCCGGGCTCTTTTCCCAAAGGGCTGTTGAGCATCGGCGTGGCCTGGTCGCCGGTCTATCTTCCCCGGAACTACCTCAAACTGCTCTTTAGCGTCAACCAGTTCCGGGGGGAATCCCGCCGCTTAAACGCCGGGGTGATGTTTACTCCCGTGGCTCAAAAAGGAAACCTGCTCAATTTTACCCTGAGAGCCGGTGCAGGGAATTTTTCCTTAACCGGAAATTCCGACTTTTCCGCCTTGCCCTTCGAGCCGGATGAAATTCGCCGCTTTACCGTCGGCGCGGGAATCGGCGTTCGGGCTGCGGCCGGCCTGAAAATAATATTCGATTATTGCTATCAAATTCAGGAGTATGTCTCACGCCAACATATCATTACCACCCGTATTCAGTTTTAGGAAAGCAATCCGGTATGATCGTGAAACCGGAATACCTGGCTGTGTTTCTATTTCGATTTCTAACTCACTAACTCATGTTACGCAATTTTGCCGCCGAGACGCAGAGGTCGCAGAGATTCTTAAAAAGAGAGTTAAAAAACTTGAATTGCATTTGACAATTTAAAGACAATAAAAATGTTTAGTTAGACAGAGCTTTATATTTAATTGTTTCTCGGGGTTCCCTGTGGCTCAACAGCAAAAAATTGGTAAGCGCGTAACTTCAGTCACTAACTAAGGAGAATATTTAATGGTACTACTACCCGATTGGGCTCCCTCCATTCATCCGATGATCATTCACTTTCCGATTGTCCTTTTAATGGTAGCCCTGCTCACAGATTTGCTGGGAATCGTTCTGAAAAAGACGAGTTGGTTGCCGACGGCAGCCAGCCTTTTATATATATTGGGAGCGCTCTCTCTTGTGGCAGCGTATATCACCGGTCGCGAGGCCGGTGATGCCGCTGTCATTCCATCTTTCGCCCATTCGACGCTCTCGGAACACGCCGATTTAGCCTTATACACCTTGTGGTACTTCGGATTATACGGTATTATGAGATTGGCCTTATTCTTTGTTCAATTTAAAGCCCGGCCGGCAATTCCCATCATTCTGGCGGTTGTCAGTGCAATTGGAATAGGAATCCTCTTCCAGACCGCCGAACGCGGCGCAGAACTGGTCTACCGCCACGGGGTTGGCGTCCGTGCTGCCGACCAGGCCCGCGAAGAATTGCAACAGAAAGAAATCGAGATGGAAGCGCTGGCCCGGGGAGGAATTTCCGAACAGGAAGACGGCTCCTGGAGTTGGACCCCTCGCGAAGGGGCGGAAATTGTCTTCCGGCGCCAGTTTAACTTTCTGACCGGCAAACCGGATTTAATCAACACCCAATTGGTGAACGACGAAAACGCAAAAGAAGCGCTGGCCCTGATTCTGCAGAACGACGCGGTTCTGTTTACCGCCGGCCCGCCGTTAGGCAATGTGCAGGCGGAGGTCCGATTCAATGCCGACAACTTTAAAGGCGCAGTAATGCTGGTTCACCATGTGCAGGACGCCCAAAACTATGATTTCATCAGCCTGGAAAACGGGAACCTGGTATTAGGACGGGTAACCGATGGAAAGGCGGAGGTGGAAGACCGGGACGCCGCCCCGGCCGCCGGCTGGGTCACCATGCGAGCCGTCAGCAACGGCAGTCACTATCGCGGCTACCTGGGCGATAAACTGATCACCCACGGGCATGGCGACGCGCTACCTCCCGGAAAAGTCGGCTTGTATTTGAAGGGCAGCGGAAAAATACTCCTGGAAAAAATCGACGTTGAGTCTTTAAAGTAAGATAACGGCTCGTTAACAAATCAACCTATGCATCCCCGGGCAACCGGGTTCGGGGATGTATTCATAAATGTATACGGGATAACCGGTATCAGATTACATCGCACAACTTCCTAAAACGGGCTAAGGTTATTATGGCGCTAAGACAATTACTGTTGATTTTTATACTGCTGCTGGTGTACCCCTCGCTTTCCCAGCCCCTTCAATTCCCGCGGGATGAAGGGAAACATAAAGGGGTGGATTTTGAAAGCTGGGTGGTTTTCTCTCATGTAAACACCAGCGACAGCAGCCGCTTCGGGATTGCCCTGTTCTTTTTTACCGGCAAGGTGATCGGGCTGAAAGCCAGCGGCGTCTTTGTAGTAGTAGCGGATGAAAAAAACCAGGTTTATCAAAACTACAAGAAGATCCAGTATCCGATTATTAACCGGGCTACCCACACCCGGGGGCGGCTGTATGAAAAGTACGGGAAAAATATCCTGGAGCGGAAAACTTCCGACAGCCCCTACCTCATCACCATTGACATGAAAGAACTGAAGCTTTCCCTGGAGCTGAACCCGCTTAAAGGCCCGGTCGATTTAGGGCAGTTGCCGGTGGGCGAAGAACGCTACAACCGCTTTTACGCGGTCCCGCGGGGAGAAGTAAAGGTAAATATGAATTACCGGGGAGAAGATTATTCATTAGAAGGAATCGGCATCTTTCAGCATCAGTGGGGAGATTCTCCGCAGAAGGACGCCGCCAGCAGTCTATTTGCACTTCATTTCCAAAACTCCTGGGATGTGCTGGTTTATTACAGCGACGCCTTTCCCACCATCAACATGCTGGTCATCTCCCGGGAGAACGGCGACACCACTCTGTTGAAAAATTTCAGCGCCCGCTCCGACACCGTTCTAACCTCCGCCAGCGAGCCGGTTCGGGTGGCCATGGCCTGGGAAATCGAATCGCCTCAAAAAAATGTACGCCTGCGAATGATGCCCACCTTTGACGGGCAGGAGATAAATCTCCTGGGCCTGCCCTACTGGCTGGCGCGCTGCCGGGTAGAAGGCAGCGCCGGAGATCATTCCCTTAACGGAAAGGGTTATGTGTTTATCCGGAACTGGCTCAGTAAATAGCTGGAACCGGACAAGACAACTAATAGACCTTATTACAAACTAAGTTTATATTACTACATAACTTATGTCATTTTCCCGGGGCGCATGTCAAATTGCACAATGGAAAGCCGTTAAAACGGCTATGTAATAATTTCTTTCTCATTAACACCGGGCTTAAGCCCGGTGTTAATGACATCTTGCAGCGATCATTTAACCGTTTCAACGGTTTTTAA
>JAJRYW010000204.1 GCA_024275555.1 Calditrichota bacterium
AATAGCGCCCTTTTAATATCTCATCGGCCAGGGGGTCTTCGATATATTTTTGGAGGGCCCGTTTGAGCGGCCGGGCGCCCAGCACCGGGTCGTATCCATTGGTGACGATGAATTCTTTTGCTCCATCGGTAAGTTCCAGGGTGATGTTGTGCTCCAGCAGCCGGGAAGACATTTCCGCTACCAGCAACTCCACAATCTTAACCACCTCTTTTTTCTGTAATTTGCGGAAGAAGATCAATTCGTCGAGGCGGTTTATAAATTCCGGGTTAAAGAAACGGCGCATCTCCACTTCAATTTTTTCTTTCATGACTTCGTATTCGGCGTCGTCTTTGCCCTGGGTAAAGCCCATGGATACATTTTTCTTAATCTCGCGGGTCCCGACATTGCTGGTAAGAATCAGGATTGTGTTCCGGAAATCGATCTTGCGTCCCAGGCTGTCGGTCAGTTGACCTTCGTCCATCACTTGCAGAAGAATGTTGAAGACATCCGGGTGTGCTTTTTCGATTTCGTCAAAGAGCACTACGGCATAGGGATGCCGGCGCACTTTTTCGGTTAACTGTCCCCCTTCTTCATACCCCACATAGCCGGGCGGCGAGCCAACCAGACGCGATACGGAGAACTTCTCCATGTATTCGGACATGTCAATACGAATCAAGGCATCTTTGCGCTCAAAAAGATATTCTGCCAGCACTTTGGCCAGGTGGGTTTTACCCACCCCGGTGGGTCCCAGAAACATAAAGGAGCCAATGGGGCGATTCGGGTCTTTTAAGCCGGCCCGGGTACGCCGGATGGCCCGGGTAATGGTTTCAATAGGCTTATCCTGGCCAATGACTCGCCGTTTTAATTCGTCTGCCATGTGCATGAGTTTCTCCGATTCATTTTGAGCGACTCGTTGCACCGGAATACCGGTCATCATGGAGACGACATCGGCGATGTCGTCTTCTTCGACATTTGCCACATGACTTTCTTCTTCGCGTTCCCATTTGTTGCGTTCCAGGGCCAGTTCTTCCTGCAGGCGGCGTTCTACATCACGCAATTTTGCGGCGCGTTCAAAATCTTGCTGTTTGGCGTATTGTTCTTTTTCCTGGCGAATTTTCTCGATGCGCTGTTCCAGCTCCAAAATTTCCTTGGGAACTACAATGCTGGAAATATGCACGCGCGAGCCGGTTTCATCCAGCACATCAATCGCTTTATCCGGGAAAAATTTGTCGGTAATGTAGCGTTCACAAAGCCTTACGGTTGCTCTCAGGGCTTCATCGCTATAGCGAACATGGTGATGTTCTTCGTATTTTGATTTGATGAAGCGCAGAATTTCCAGCGTTTCTTCAGCCGTGGTCGGTTCAATCATCACTTTTTGGAAACGCCGTTCCAGGGCCCCGTCTTTCTCGATATACATCCGGTACTCATCAAGAGTAGTGGCGCCAATACATTGCAATTCTCCCCGCGCCAGGGCCGGTTTAAACATGTTCGAGGCGTCCAGGGAACCGGAGGCGCCGCCGGCGCCGACAATGGTATGAAGCTCATCAATAAAGAGGATTATATTGTCAGCCTTCTCCAGTTCACCCATAATCGCTTTCATGCGTTCTTCAAACTGGCCGCGGTATTTGGTTCCGGCGACAATGCTGCCCATATCCAGGGCAACGATCCGTTTATTGTGCAATACCCGGGGCACTTTTTTGCTGATAATTCGCAGTGCTAACCCTTCCGCTACCGCTGTTTTACCGACGCCCGGCTCTCCGATTAAAACCGGGTTGTTCTTTTTCCTGCGGCTGAGAATCTGGGCAACACGTTCAATAATCTGATCCCGGCCAATAATCGGGTCTAATTTCCCCTGGATGGCAAGTTGGGTTAAATCTCGCCCAAAATGATCCAAAGCCGGTGTTTTAACTTTTTGAGTAGATTGGGATGAATAAGACATCGATGGTTTGCCCTCAAGTATGTTTTTCAATTCATTATATACAACATTATAATCGACATTAAAACTCATCAGCACTTGTGCTGCTAAGCCTTCTTTCTCTTTCAGGAGAGAGAGCAGCAAATGTTCTGTGCCAATGATGTCGGATTTAAAATTCTTCGCTTCCAGGTAGGTGATCTTTAATACCTTTTCGGCTCGTTTGGACAACGGCAGATTGCCTAAAGTCATCATTCCGCCGGCGGGCCCGGAAGCCTCTTCCAGACGTTGTTTTAACTTTTCCAAATCCATATTGAGATTCTTTAGAATTTTTACAGCAATACCTTCACCCTCTTTCAATATTCCCAACAGCAAATGTTCGGTTCCGATATAATCATGGCCAAGGCGCATGGCTTCTTCTTTGGAAAAACGAATCACCTTTTGCACTCGGCTGGTGAAATTATTTCTCATTGAAAATCCTAACATAGTTATGAATACCTCATTGCGGTTATCTGAACAGCTTAATCCAATATAATTTATGGGTTTTGCCTAATCAAGTTACATTATCGTATTCGCCTATTTAAAGTATAGTTTTTTACGATTACAGCAGGAAAAATTTCCCCGCAAATCATTTCTACCCCATTCTTATCGCTATGATGACAACAATCCTATATTTCCCATCATATACTTATCCTCATCGTGTGGTTTCCGATTAATTCCATTATATCATTCTATTTCGAAATAGTTTCAAAGAGCTGTTCCTTAGTTCCCCGGTTTATGGGGTCTTGTAAAGTGCGGCGGTTGTCGGAAATAGAAATTAAAATTTGGTTGTTCCGGGAAACGAGCGGGTGTAAGCTACCGAAAAACCAATTTGATAAATTGTAGGTGAGGGAATGCGGTTAATCAAGTTCCTGTCGATGACATTATTCGGAGTTGGCCTCCTGGCAATGGGGATTTATTCAATCTACCTTTACCAAAACAGCATGCTCTATTCGCGTGAACCGCTGCCGGCCCGTCTCTCTCTGGAGAATGAAGTGGTTCAATTCGCGGCGGACTCGTCCGGATTTGTGCGTATAAAAGCGTTCTCGGAGCGCGGGGCCATGATTGGCCAGGGATATGCTTCTGCCTGGAAATCTATGTGGGAAATGGATTTACTGCGTCGCGCCGCACTGGGCCGGCTCTCGGAGGTCTTCGGCCAATCAACGGCGCCGATAGATAAGTTTTTTCGGGCCTTTCAATTAGACAGCCTCAGTAAAAAGTTGTACCGGGAGAGTGATCCCTCCGGCCGCGAATGGCTGGATTGGTATGCCGAAGGGGTCAGGTTATATATAGAACAGCACCGCCCGGGCCTTGCCCCGGAATTTCGCTATCTTAACAGTGATCCGATCCCGTGGGAACCGGCGCACAGCTTGCTGATCTATCGTTTCCTGTGTTTAAACGCCGAACTCTCCTGGAAACAGCGCCTGTTGTTTGATCGAATTGAAAAAGCGGATCAGGCTGTTTTACCTAATTCGGACGCTCAGCAAATTATTCTGAACCTGTTAAACGGCTTCATCGCTTTTAACAGGTGGTGGGGGAAGCCGGAACAATTCGGGCAAGCGTATGCCGTTAATCGGATTGAGCCCGGCCGGGGAATCCGGTTCTCGTTCCGGAACCCTGTTTTCCAAACAGGATCATTGGGAACCTGGCAGCCGGTTCATCTTTCCTGTCGCAACTTTGAGCTTGCCGGGGCGGCACTGCCGGGGACGCCCGGAGTTTTTGCGGGACAAAACACCCACATTGCCTGGGGAATTATGCCGCTCGATAGCCGGGGGGGAGAACTTACGCCCGTAAAAATGCACTTGGAAAAATTTACCGCCGACAATAGGCGTATTTCCGGCGGATTCCGTCTTGCCAAAGAACATCTGCTCATCGGAAACCGTGTAATCCCCTTTTTAACAAGAAAAACCCGCTATGGCCCCCTCCTGGTGAAGGAAACGGCGGAGCCGCATCCCGTTGCCGGGGTAATAATGGAGTGGAACAGCCAGCGTAGCAGTGATGAATTTCGTGTTTTGCGAGACTTGGCCAGGGCAACTTCTACGGATCATCTTACTCAAACATTCAGCCGGTTTAAGGCCCCTTCCTCCCAACTTGTTTTTTGTGATCTTCGGAGACGTGTTGGAAGTATCTTTCCGGCGCCCGGATCCGGGGAGGCGGAGCAGGGCGAGCTACGAAGTGAATCGACCATCCACGCAGGTGTTGATACAAGCGTCCTGTTTACCGGCCTTGGCGGATTTCGGATAGTTGAAAGCAAGGCAGAAAAAGAATGGGTGAGCAGGTTGTTCCGGCCTGTAAATCAGGCGTCTTTTCCCGGCGGTGTTTCCTCTCTTCCTGACTTCGGCGTTGCCGGGGAACTCGACCGGATGATCGGAGAGATGATTGGGTCCTGGTTGCCTGTTGTCATAAAATCGCAGGCAAATTCTCCTGCCGACAGTTCGAATCAGAATCTCCCTGTACTTCTCCGGGAAAATACGGATGTGCCTGAATTGGAAGAAGTGCGTCATTCTTTTTTGATCACCTGGAGGTGGTTTGCCCTTCGGGAGTATCTGGCCTTGCATCTTTCCGGGAAGGAACATCACACTTTTATGGTTCAGCCGGATCTATACTGGTCTGCTTATCAGCGCTTGTCGGTTTTCCGCGGCCGGGGCGGCGGGGAGAAAATGTTCCGGGTTCCCGACTCATTGGCGGTTAATTCCTATCAATCCGCGATCAGGTATTGGGAAGCGCATCTCGGGGAGCACCCCTACAACTGGACGTTATCGGCGCTGGAAACAAAACTACGGGGAACCGAATCATCCTCGCTCATCGATATGATTGCCGTAAAGCAGAGTAGATTTTTAATCGAGAAAAACCTGCCGGAAAATCAAGCGACCGGAGAGGAAATGAAAATATTTCTTGAGGCCCTTTTTAATGAATTTGCTCGGCGGAACTTTATCCGCATTCCCAGGGTTATGCCGATAAAACTCCGGATGCAAGTCGGAGTATTCGATAACTTTCGGAATATTTACCTACCGCGGGAAAAGAAACAGCCTGGCAACTAATTTCCTTTTTGAAAAATAGTGTTACATGGTTGTTATTAAAGAGTTTATAAAATTTTATAAATATAATATTTTTTTCTTGATAATCGCATATGGGGCATATATATTATGCGCCGCTTTACGAGAGGGGACAGAAGGGGTTGGAAATAAAAAAAGAATTTTTGATTTGTTAAGCAACGCCGATTTTTTTACATTGTACGACGCCGGAAAACGTGCGTAATTGATCTTTGAGATAGAGATAAGAGAAGACCTCTGTATTAGTGATGAGAGATCATTGAGCAGGGGGGATAGCGGAGCCATTACGACGATTAAATATTTAACAA
>JAJRYW010000205.1 GCA_024275555.1 Calditrichota bacterium
CAAAATCGCCGGGTATTGAACCGGGCCAATGATCGCCGCCGCTTTAACGTGGCGGTCAGCCGGGCCAGGGATCAGGTCTGGCTGTTTCATTCGGTTCAGTTGGAAGAGCTTAATTCCAAGTGCTTACGGCGCCGCCTGCTGGATTATTTTTTGGAGCCGGAACTGCCGCCGGAAGAAATCTATGAAGTTGATATCAGCACATTGAATCGCCTGGCCGCCCAGAAACAACGTTATAATTCCACGCCGCCTCACCCGTTCGAGAATTGGTTTGAAGTGGATGTCTTTCTTTACCTGCGGGAAAAAGGTGTTCCGGTTTCTCCCCAGTTCCAGGTGGACACTTATTTTATCGATTTGGTGATCGAGAGCGAAAAAGGGAAGATTGCCATTGAGTGCGAAGGCGACCAGTGGGACGGCCGGGAGTACTTTGCCAAAGTGTGGACCAAATTGCAAATGCTGGAGCGCTGCGGCTGGACGGTCATCCGGATCCGGGGATCGGAATTTTATCGTCATCCGGAGCGGGCCCTGGAGCCGATTTTCCGGGAACTTAATATTTCCTTCCGGCGGGACCGCGACTGGGCAATTATAACCACCGAAAAAGAAATCCGTAGCTGAAGAGTTTTTATGTAAGGCGCGGCTTAAGGCAGATAGGACCATCCCCAGGTTTTTATCAGCCACCTTTCCTGCACATATTCAAAAATATTGATAGCCCCATTGGCAATATGGAAGGGGCGGAAGGGGCTGTCCGGCAGGTTCAGCGTATGTCGAAGCAAGCGGCTGATGGCGCCGCCGTGAGTGATTACCGCCACCCGTTCCCCCGGATGAGCGTGCGCAATGGCTGCAAAACCCTCCAGAACCCGCTTCTTAAACTCGAGTTTTGTTTCCCCGCCGGAGTAGCTGCAGTGGTTGTCCCGGGAGATAAACATTTCGTAATAATCCGGATACTTTTGCCGGATTTCCTCAAGCGTTAATCCTTCCAGAACTCCGAAACGGCGTTCACGCAGCCGGGGCTCTTTCCGGATTGTTAATCCGGTCGCATCTGCCAGGTATGCCGCGGTTTGCATGGTTCTGTTCAGATCGCTGGCGTAGAGCGCCGAAAGTTTAAACTTTCCCAATACAGAAGCCAGCATTTTGGCCTGGGCAATTCCAGCCGGGGTAAGCGCACTGTTTTTGTGCCCCTGAATGCGACCCTTCTTATTCCACTCGGTTTCTCCATGCCGGACAATAAAGAGTTCGGCATACTGCGGCGGCCCGGATAGTTGAATCGGTAAAATAGCTTCTCCCGAAAAATCTTAGCGATAGATGGTTTGTTCCTGGTAGTAATCTTTCCCGTCTGCTTCCCAGGCTACTTTTATTTTCCATAAACCTTTGGCAAGATTGGCAACGGTTAATTTTTGCTGCCGGTTTTGATCCAGGTTGAGCGGAAGAGTGTAATCCAAAGCGCGGGACGAGGGACGGTAAAAGGTAATACTTCCCTCCAGGCTGTCCGGAGAAAAGAACTCCGGAAATTGCAGCACCACCGCTTGTTGCTCATGTTGAAGCTCTATCTTTACCGGCTTTTGCAGGTTCTTGGCCCGGGCAATTCGGTCGATCTGCTCCTGGTATTTGACCTGGTCTGCATAATAGTCATCCTGAACCAGCTCAATATTGTTCATGTTGAAGACCACCAGGGCGCTCAACAAGAGAATCACAAAAGATCCATATATTACCGCAATACCCACCGGCCAACGCCAGGCTTTTTTCATATTGAATTCTCCTTATAATTAAGTCTAAAAATAATGCGGCATCCCGGAAGACGCCGCATCTTATTTTTAAAACTTTTAGTTGCTATCACCGCAGAGGACCGAGGAACCCGGTTTTTATCTTTTCGATCAGTTCCTCGCCATTATAGACCCCAATGACCACGTTGGTCTGTGTTGTGGTCAGTTGGTCGGTGGGAACTTGCACCAAAATAGCCGATTCCGCCAGAGCATACGCCCCGACGCGCAGGGTTTCCCCGGACACAATCTGAATTTCTCCTTTGGGCTCGAGTAGCTTCACGGAGACATTCAACTCATCCGGGGTTTTGTTGACCACTTGAATGCTATAGATATTTTGAATTTTATTCGACTCTACTTCCTGGTAAAGCACTCCCGGCGTGCGCAGAATTGTCGCTTCTACCGCGGTCCGGTTCGACATTAAAAAGGTCGTCAGAACCAGCAATAAAACCAGTAGGGTTGAATAGGCGGCGATGCGCGGAGAAAACTTCAGCTTTGTTCCCTGCACTACGCCATTTTGGGAGTCGTAGCGGATTAAGCCGGCGGGTCGGTTTACTTTGCTCATCACCTCGTTGCAGGCGTCGATACAGGCGGTACAATTGACGCACTCTAGCTGGGTGCCGTCGCGGATATCAATCCCGGTAGGGCAAACCTGCACACACAGTTTGCAATCGACGCAATCCCCCTGGTGGGTTGTGTCCTGATTCTTTTTGATCTTCCCGCGGGGCTCGCCGCGTAAAAAATCATACATTACTACGATGGAACTGGAATCCAGCAGAACCCCCTGGAGTCTCCCATAGGGGCAGACCATGGTACAGGCTTGCTCCCGGAAGTGGGCAAAAACAAAGTAAAACACCCCGCTGAAAATCATCATGGAGGTTAAGCCGGCGATGTGTTGCGAAGGCGGATCGGTGATGATTTTATAGAGTTGGTCTACTCCGATGATATAGGCCAGGAAAGTATTTCCGATCAAAAAGGAGAGGCCGTAAAAGATGAGGTGCTTGACGCTTTTCTTGAAGAGCTTTTTGCCGGTCAGGGGACTTTTATTAAGCGCTCGTTGTTTGGAGGCGTCGCCTTCGATGAGATATTCGATTTTACGGAAGACCATTTCCATAAAAATGGTCTGGGGGCAAGCCCAGCCGCACCAGATCCGTCCGAATACTGCCGTGAACAGAATAATGAAGACGAATAAGGCCAGTACGGAAAGGGCAAAGAGATGAAAATCCTGCGGCCAGAAAACCACTCCGAAAATAACAAATTTGCGCTCCAGGACATTTAACAGGATCAACGGTTCCCCATTGACCTTGATAAACGGAGCGCTGAATAAAAAGGCTAATAAAAAGAAGGCAACAACTGCCCGGGCACGGTGTAGCTTTCCCCTGGGCTTGCGGGGATAGATCCACACCCGCCGTCCTTGTTCATCAATTGTAGAGACTTTATCGCGAAAGCTGTTTTTCGGTTTTGTTTCTACAGCCATAATACCACCTTTATCTATAAATTAGGCGGAGCGTTGATTATTCAACGCTCCGCTCATATTTTTAAAAGGCAAAAGTACACCGCTAAAGTCCGAAATCAAAGTAAGTCGCGTAATTAGTTATTGTTCTAATTGCGTGTAATCCACCTTTTCCCCTTCGGGAGCTTTGGCATTGGGCGGATTTGTGCCTCGCAGCGAAACCACATAACTGGCGACTTGTAAGATTTCGTCCTTGCTCAGGATAGGACCCCAGGGGATCATCCCTTTTGCCGGAACACCGTTGGTGATGGTTTTGACAATGTCCTGCATCCGGGCCCCGTGAATCCAGTAATCATCCGTCAAATTGGGACCGACAAGGCCTTCTCCGTTTGGACCATGGCAGGGGAGGCAGTTTTTAGCAAAAACCGCTTTTCCGGCTTCCAGGTTGGCGGCGTCGGTAAAGGCCGCGATGGGTCCGATTTCTTCCTCCTGTTCTTGC
>JAJRYW010000206.1 GCA_024275555.1 Calditrichota bacterium
CCTTTCAGGGTTAATGGTGATTTATCAATTTTCCCAGGGCGTTGCCCTGGGCTATAATATTGACGCCCTTTCAGGGCTAACATAGCCGCTTGCACAATTCATGGTGCGCTCTCTCGAGTTTTCGGCCAAACACTATATATCATCGAAAATCCGTTCTAAAATATCTAACTTATTCAATATTGCTAAGGAAATCAGTGGGGAAGAATCCGAAACAATTATCATTTTTCCAATCTTCCTAATTCTGCTTCCAATTCGGATGGATCATAGGAAAGAAAATCAATATTGTTTTTATCTAATTCGATTAAGAATTCATCTTTTGAAATTCCCGCCAATTCAGCAGCTTTGCCAAATGATAATTTGTGATCTTTAAATAATTGTAAAGCAGTATATAAACGTGCTTGTTGGGTAAACTCAGATATGTTTTGATTTAAAGCAATTAAAATATCTTCCGGTATTTCAAAATGTATCGCCGCTGTTCTCATCGTTTATCCCTTGTTTTATAATATCCGCTTTAATTGTAAGATAACGTTGGTTTTCCAGCAAATTAATTGCCTCTTCCCACTTTTTTATTATGGAAGAAATAATTGAGGGGTGTGTATCCATCACTTATCTTGACAAATTGTAACTATCTTGATAATGTTAAATTGAGTAATTGATACAATTGAATCGTCACTTTTGTCATTCCCAATCTACCCCGCTCCAACGGAGCCCCGCCACAACGTGGCGCCGTTGGCATTGGGGTTGGCATTGGAGCGGGAGCACTTCACGCCGAAGGCTCAGGGTGACTAAGAATAAGTAAAGAATAAACCTCCCATTGGCAAAACTGCGTAACATCAGTTAAGGTGAATTTTTGGTGATTGCGAAGGAGCACCAAAACGGTGGGAGTTTTTTCCACTTCTCTTTGTGGCAAATCAATCGATTTATATCTGCGAAATTTCTTTGGCGTCTTGGGGAGTATGTTTAATCCCTAAGAGACCATCGATAGAAAGATCTTCATCGATTAAAGGCCAGTGAATACCATAGCCGGATGGCGATATCTCATATCGATTCCGTTCTACGGGTGAGGCATTTGCTAACTTTTTTGAGATAGCGGAAAATTTGAATTCATATTGCTTGCCGTCAATTGTTAATTTTAGTGTATCCTCGGTGAAACCAATATCACTTGCTTTATGATATTTTTTCATTTCCGGCGTTCCTTTTGAAATCGGAAAATCATATACAGGATTTTCTCTATTCTGAAAGTATTTATACGAAGGCAGTAAAACAATAATATTTTCTCAACAGCCCACAAATTACCCTCCGTCCCTTCTATTACCTCGACGGGTTACGAATTCGGAAAGTATGGCAGACTCCCTGCCAGGCCGTTCTTCTTTCTGAGATCGATAAAAGTAAGCTTAAGTCCCAATTATGCAATAACTTAATGCCGGTTTTAAATGCTGGCATAGTATTTGATTAAAGCAGGGCAGTTGAAAAAGAAAGGAGACATGCTATGAACATGGATAAATTTACTGTCAAAGCACAGGAGGCCCTGGGCGCTGCCCAGCAAAAAGTGATGGAGTTGGAACAGCAGCACCTGGAGCCGGAACATCTGTTGTTGGTGTTGCTGGAAGACGGCGAGGGGCTGGTTCCCACCGTCCTGAAAAAAGTTGGTGTTGATCCGGATGCGATTCGCACTCAATTGGAGAAGGCTGTCCAAAAATTTCCCAGGGTACATGGAGCGCCCGGTCAGGTTTACGCTTCGCCGGCCTTTAACCAGGTGATGACCCTGGCAACAAAGGAAGCTCGCGAGTTGAAGGATGAATACGTCTCTACCGAGCATCTGCTGCTGGCGGTGTTCGAGGTGAAGCAGAGCGAGGCGAGCCGGATTCTGCAGACCAGCGGAGTAAAGCGCGACCAGATTTTGCAGGCGCTGCGGGATATCCGCGGAAATCAGCGGGTGACCGACCAGAATCCCGAAGGCAAATACATGGCCCTGGAGCGCTATGCCCGCGATCTGAACCAGTTGGCCGCCCAGGGGAAATTAGACCCGGTCATCGGCCGGGACGACGAAATTCGCCGGGTGATGCAGGTGCTCTCCCGCCGCACTAAGAATAACCCGGTTTTGATCGGCGACCCCGGCGTGGGAAAAACCGCGGTGGTGGAAGGGATTGCCCTGCGGATCGTTAATGGCGATGTGCCGGAATCCCTGAAAGACAAGCGGATTGTCGCCCTCGACCTGGGATCTTTGATTGCCGGGGCGAAGTTCCGCGGTGAATTCGAGGAGCGCCTCAAAGCGGTGCTGAAGGAAGTGGTGGAGTCCGAAGGTGAAATCATCTTGTTTATCGACGAAATCCACACCCTGGTGGGCGCCGGCGCAGCGGAAGGATCGATGGACGCCTCGAACATGCTCAAGCCGGCCCTGTCGCGCGGCGAAATCCACTGCATCGGGGCAACCACGGTGGACGAGTATCGCAAGTATATCGAAAAAGACGCCGCACTGGAGCGCCGCTTTCAACCGATTATGATCGAAGAGCCCAGTGTGGAGGACACCATCTCCATGCTGCGGGGATTGAAGGAAAAATATGAAGTGCATCACGGGGTAAAGATTACCGACGCCGCGATTGTGGCGGCGGCGCAAGGATCGCATCGCTACCTGCCCGACCGGCGGCTGCCGGATAAAGCCATCGATCTGATCGACGAAGCGGCGGCGCGCCTGCGGCTGGAAATCGACTCCATGCCGGAAGAACTGGATGAAATTGAACGGCGCATCAAACAACTGGAAATCGAGCAGGTGGCGCTTCGCAAAGAGAAAGACGATGAAACCCGCAAGCGCTCTAAACAGATCGAGGAAGAACTGGCCAATTTGCGCGAGACGCGCAACCAACTGCATGGCCAGTGGCTGATGGAAAAAGAGACCATCCAGAAAATTCGCCGGACCAAGGCGGAAATTGACCGGCTGCGCAGCGAGATGGAGCGGGCCGAGCGGGAAGGACAGTTGGAGCGCGTGGCGGAGATCAAATACGGTCTGATCCCCAGGTATGAAAAGGAAGTGATTGAGTACACCAAGCAGCTTCAGGAAATCCAGAAAGAGCAGCAGATGCTGCGCGAAGAGGTGGATGAAGAGCAGATCGCCGAAGTGATCTCCCGCTGGACCGGCATCCCGGTCTCGCGGATGTTGGAGAGCGAGCGGGAAAAACTGCTGAAAATTGAGGAGCGGCTGGCCCAACGTGTGGTGGGGCAGGAAGACGCCGTGCACGTGGTGGCCAACGCTATTCGCCGCTCCCGGGCCGGATTGGCCGACCGCAATCGCCCCATCGGGTCGTTTATCTTCCTGGGGCCGACCGGGGTCGGGAAGACCGAACTGGCCCGCGCCCTGGCGGAGTTCCTCTTTGACGACGAGAACGCCATGATCCGCATCGACATGTCCGAATACATGGAGCGCCACGCCGTGTCGCGGCTAATCGGCGCCCCTCCCGGTTATGTTGGGTATGATGAAGGCGGGCAGTTGACCGAGGCGGTGCGTCGCCGGCCTTACTCGGTGGTGCTGCTGGATGAGGTGGAAAAAGCCCACCCGGAAGTGTTTAACATCCTCCTGCAAGTGCTGGAAGACGGGCGTCTGACCGACAACAAGGGTCGCCTGGTGAATTTTAAAAATACGATTATTATCATGACCTCGAACATCGGCGCCCCACTGATTTTGGAGCGTTCCCAGGCGATTACCGAGGAGAACCGCGAACAGATTGCCCGGGAAATTGAAGAGGAAGTGATGAATCTGCTCCGGCAGCAGTTGCGCCCGGAATTCCTGAACCGTATTGACGAGATCACCGTTTTCCACAGCCTGAGCAAGAAAGACCTGAAACGCATTGTCGAACTGGAATTGAACCGCTTGCAGAAACAATTGGCCGAACAGCAGATTGAAATTGAACTGAGTGAAGCCGCCCGGGATCATGTGGCCGAATTGGGATATGATCCCTCGTTTGGCGCGCGCCCGCTGCGCCGGGTTTTACAGCGCTATGTAATCGACAAGCTGGCCATAGAAATTTTATCCGGCAATATTCGTCGCGGCCAGCGCGTTTACGTGGACTGGAAAGACGGCCAGGCGGTCTTTACGGCCACAACGGATGAACTCGTCGAAGAAGTTGAATAGACTTTAAGCAATCCCTCACATGCACGGTCAGCCCTTATTTTATAAGGGCTGACCGTGTTTTTTTTAAAATAAACTCCCGCTATGGAATTTTTGCCACATTTTTTTTATATTAATATTGTTAAAAATATCGCAAGGAAGCGGTTTCCTGTCAGCAAAGGTAATTGCACCATCCCGGCCTTTTCTTTTTGGATACGCAAACCGTGGTTGTAAACCCCTTCCGAATTTGGCCGGTTTTCTATTTGGGTGATAACATCATTTCTAATAAACATGGAGGAGCCATGAACAGTTTTGTGATGACCCTGAACCGTCATATTCTTGAGCAGGAGCGGTTGTACCCCCAGGCTACCGGCGCATTTACCAATCTACTGATCGATATTGCCCTGGCCGCAAAAGCGATCTCCCACGAAGTAAATAAAGCCGGTTTGCTGGATATCTTCGGTGCGGTGGGAACCCAGAACGTGTTTGGCGAATCACAGCAAAAACTGGATGTTATGGCAAACGACGCCATGATCAAGGCGCTGAATTTCAGCGGAACCCTGTGCACCATGGCCTCGGAAGAGAATGAAGACCTGATCCCCATTGCCGAGGAGTTTCCCAAGGGAAAGTACATCTGCTGTTTTGATCCCCTGGACGGTTCTTCAAATATCGATGTCAATGTCAGCATCGGCACTATTTTCAGCATTTTCCGCCGGGTTACCCACGAGGATCAGCCGGTTTCTTTGCAGGATGTGCTTCAGCCCGGCTACTCCCAGGTCTGCGCCGGGTATGTGATTTACGGCTCCAGCACCATGTTGGTCTACACCACCGGCGCCGGCGTTTACGGATTTACTCTCGATCCGGACTACGGCAGTTTTATTCTCTCGCACCCCAAAATCAAAATTCCTTCCAAGGGCAAAATTTACAGCGTAAATGAGGGGAATTATTACAAGTGGGATGAAGGGGTGCGCAACTATGTCAACTGGGCCAAGCAGTACGGCGGCCCGGACGGCGCCCCGATGACCGGGCGCTATATCGGTTCCCTGGTCGCGGATTTTCATCGCAACTTATTGAAAGGCGGGGTGTTTTTATACCCGGCGGACAGCAAGAACAAAAACGGCAAGCTGCGCCTGATGTACGAAGCCAATCCGCTGGCGTTTATCGTGGAGCAGGCCGGCGGAAAAGCCAGCAACGGAACCCAGCGTATTTTGGATATCCAACCGCAGGAACTTCATCAGCGCACCCCCTTGATCATCGGCAGCAAAGAAGATGTGGAAATTGCCGAGCAGTTTGTCCAGGGTAAGCGGACGGAGTAGTGTTTTGGGTATTAATGCCTGTTCTAAGCCTTCGGGCAGTTCCATATATATCCAATCTTTCCACGGAATAGAGTTGCGTACAAGATTAATCCCTCGTAAATTAATTGTAATACATTGTATTATTCGAGGGAAAATTCGATGACTCGGAAAACCGTTCCTCAAGATCGCAAAAAAGTTCAAACTCTATCCGCGCGGATTAGAAGTGACCTGGTAAAAGCGCTGAATGATGTCTCCCGGGAAACCGAGCGCACCATGAGTTTCCATGTAGAAAAGGCGCTTCAGCTTTATCTCAATGAATATGCCGATTTGCAAATTGCTCTGGACAGATTGAATGATCCCAGCGACCGGGTGATCTCATTTGAAGACCTGGAGAGTGAGTTTGGCTTACGCGATTAAGTTCAAAGAATCGGTACGCAAGGATTTAAAAAAACTTGGTAAGGCAGAAATCGCTCGAATCTTTGAAAAGATTTTTGAGGAGCTTTCTGTTGATCCGACCCGCTATCCGGAATTAAAAAATAAATTCAAAGGGCTACGGCGTTTAAGGGTGGGAGATTATCGGGTTATTTACGTAATTGTAAATGAAGAAGTGATCGTATTAAGAATTGGTCACCGACGCGATATATACGATCGGTAAAAAGACCCCACACAAGCTGTTTCGTCGAAAAAAAATAATTTTGAAATTGAAAACAATATTGCAGGTTATTGGAGAAATTGCCGGCGAAGGAATTTGAAATTAAAGAAAACCGGAACAATTAAAGGGTTGATTTTATCAGCCCTTTTTTTTAACATGCGCCCCATTAAAAAACCGTAAAATATTCATTTAAATCAGGATTAGGTATGGCCATGGAATCGACCTTGATTAAGGATATCTGGCGGCAGCCGGAAGATTATATCGGCAAAGAGGTAACCGTGTCCGGCTGGATTCGCACCTTGCGCAGTTCCAAGAACTTCGGATTTATCGAGCTGAACGACGGCAGTTTTTTCAAAAACCTGCAAATTGTATTTGATGAAAAGCTATCCAATTTCGAGGAAATCTGTAAGTATGTGATCGCCTCTTCGTTGGAAGTGGAAGGGACCATCGTGGAATCCCCGGGCGCCAAACAGCCCGTTGAGCTCCACGCCACGAATATCACCCTGGTGGGCCGTTCCGAACATGAATATCCCTTGCAGAAAAAACGCCATTCATTTGAGTTCTTGCGCACGATTGCCCATCTTCGGCCCAGAACCAATACCTTTCTGGCGGTTTTCCGGGTGCGATCCTTGCTGGCCCACGCCATTCACGAGTTTCTGCAGGACCGGGGATTTGTCTATGTGCATACGCCGATCATCACCGGCAGCGACTGCGAAGGCGCCGGGGAGATGTTCCGGGTGTCCACCTTACCCTTGGAGGACCCGCCCCGCACCGAGGATGGCAAAATCGATTTCAGCAAAGACTTTTTTGGCCGGGAAACCAATTTAACCGTCTCCGGACAATTGGCCGTGGAAACGTATTGTATGGCCTTTCGCAAGGTCTACACCTTCGGCCCGACCTTCCGCGCCGAAAACTCGCACACTCCCCGCCATGCCTCGGAATTCTGGATGATCGAGCCGGAGCTTGCCTTTGCCGATCTGAACGATGATATGGACCTGGCCGAGGCGATGATGAAGTATATCATCAACTATGTGCTGGAAAAGGCTCCCGAGGAGATGGAGTTCTTCGGCCGCTGGATCGACAAAGGGCTGCATGAACGGTTGCAGAATGTCGTGAAATCGGAGTTCGAGCGCATCACCTACACCGAAGCGATTGACCTGCTCTCCAAAGCCAAGAAAAAATTTGAGTTTCCGGTCGAGTGGGGGAGAGACCTGCAAACCGAACATGAACGCTACCTGACCGAGGAAGTATTCCGTAAGCCGGTGTTTGTGAGCGACTATCCCAAGGATATCAAGGCCTTTTATATGCGGGTGAATGATGATCAAAAGACCGTCGCGGCCATGGACCTGCTCTTTCCGGGGGTCGGGGAAATTATCGGGGGGAGCCAGCGCGAGGAGCGCCATGATGTCCTGGTGAAGCTGATCGAGGAAATGGGCTTGAACCGGGAGGACTACTGGTGGTACCTGGACCTGCGCCGCTACGGCAGTACACCCCACGCCGGATTCGGGCTGGGCTTTGCCCGGGCAATTATGTATGTAACCGGTATGGAGAATATCCGCGATGTCATCCCCTTTCCCCGGACGCCGCGCAGCGCCGAGTTTTAAGGGCGCCTGAAAGTCCGTTTCAAGCAGGAGCTTGGAACGAGGGGAAAGGTGTTTTTTTCTTGGTGTTTTTCGCGCCTTCGCGGCAATATTATTTTATAGACCCGTGAATTAGTATGAAAATGAAATTGTCTGAATGTGATGAACGAGTTTCCCGTGAAATTTCCCCACCCCAGCCCTCCCCGAAATCGGGGAGGGAGGCCGGTTTCCCCCCGATTTCGGGCTTCGTCGTGAGCTCA
The DNA here is from genome assembly GCA_024275555.1 of Calditrichota bacterium. Classification (GTDB taxonomy): domain Bacteria; phylum Calditrichota; class Calditrichia; order RBG-13-44-9; family J075; genus JAJRYW01. The sequence goes on from JAJRYW010000206.1 coordinate 7,890, forward strand.
GCCGAACGGGGGATTAAG
>JAJRYW010000207.1 GCA_024275555.1 Calditrichota bacterium
AATCCCATTGCTGCGGAGACTTCGCTCATTTTTCCGTTGACGCCGATGTAAATAACCCGGTCCTGCCCGGCAAAGCCGAAGTTCTGCATCAGCCGGATTTGGGCGGCCAGTTCATCATTATTGGTTGTCACCGCCCCGCCTTCAAAAGAGTTGAAAAACTTGGTGGCGTGGAAGCTGAACACCTCGGCGTCGCCGAATCCGCCGATCATCCGTCCCCGGTAGGTGCAGCAAAAGGAATGGGCGGCGTCAAAGAGCAGTTTCAGATTATGCTTCCGGGCAATTTCCGTCAACGGTTCGATTTGGCAGGGCCGTCCCCACAGGTGCACCCCGACGATGCCCGTGGTTCGCGGGGTAATCATCTCTTCCACCCGCTCCGGATCAATGGTATAGTGCTGCGGTTCCACATCGCAAAAACCGGGGTGATCTGCTGCCATTGCAGGGCGTGAGCGGTGGCAATAAAGGTCATGGAAGGAACGATGACCTCGCCGCTCAGCCCCAGGGCGCGCACGGCAATCTCCAGGGCAATAGTGCCGTTGCACATGGCGATGGCGTGCTTCACTCCCAGCAAATCGGCGATGCGTTCTTCCAGCTCCCGCACAAAGGGACCGCGGTTGGTCAGCCGGCCCCGGTCGAGCAAGTCATTGATCCGCTCCAGCAGTTTTTCCCGGTTGCCGATATTCGGCGCGCCAACGTGCAAGGGCGCCTCAAATAGCGGCCGCCCGCCCAAAATCGCTAAATCTTCGATATGTTTTTTCACCATCCCTGTCCAATCCCTTTTCCGGTCATTCCATGACTGCCGTACTCGGTTTATTTACGGAGTTGTTCATTCCGGAATCGTTGTTCTGTTGCCCAATTTTTCCGTTGCCGCCCCCGCCCGGGCAAACCGGCCGGCGCTTAATTTGTTGCACTACCTCATAGCGGCGGCGGTGCATTTGCCGTTCCTGTTCGGAGAGTTCCCGGTAGCCGGGTTTTTCCTGCAACTCGAAGGGGAGCAGCGCCTTTTCCAATTCGCCGGCGTCCCCGGGAGATTGGTTCTCCGGACGGTATCCCAGGCGCTGCATCTCCTCCCCACAAACCGCCTCGATAAAAGCGATCTCCGGCCCGGATAAGCCGCTTTTATATTTGTTGAAGTTATTGCTGATGACCGGCTTGCTCAAATTGGCCCAGTTTACCGAGCGCCCCGCGTTGGCCGCGGTTAAATCGGCCTGATCAAATTCCAGCATGGCCGCTTCGTAGTCTATCTGCAGAAAACGGCACAGCCGCCGCAGTTGCTCTTCCGCCTGAGCAACCAAATCCTCATAACGAAGCAGGATAATTTTACCGGAATCGTATAATTGGCAATAGACCTTCCACGATTCGCTTTGATCCTGCTGCCAAATCTTTGCCGCCCGGAGCACACATCCCCGCAAGTTGGGCGATCGCTTCCAGGAGAGGGCCATATCGCGGGGATCGCGCACCATCCACACCAGCCGCGCCGACGGAAATTCCGAGAGAATAAACGGCAAAAAACGATAGAGATGATTTTCCTTGATAAAGACCTTCCGCTTCCCCAGCGAAACGGCTTCCCGCCGGTATATTTCCTTCAACAATTGGGCCAGGGAGCCTTGCGGCGCAACATTCCGCAAATCATCGAGCGTCCAATCGGTTTGCCAGACGCCCAGTTTGGTTCGCAATAAGGCCAGCGTATCCCGGAGCAGGATCTCCCGGTTGTCATCCTGGCGCAGATCGCCGTAACGGTCGCGATGTTCCAGGAGAATACGGAAAAGGTGAACCGGCGAGGGGCCGCAGTAGAGCGAATGGCTGTCGACCATCCGGGTGATCAGGTTGCTGCCGGAACGCTCCGAACAGATCAAAAAAGTATAGTCCATGATTAGTGCTCCCTGCTCATGCAAATGTCCGGCTCTGCCAGGCCCGCCGGTGTAATATCCTCGCCGCTGAACTGCCGCCAGGCCGAGACAATTTGCTCAACTTCCGGCGCATCCGGTTGAACCCGGTTGGTCGAATCAAATTGTTCCGGCCCCGGGTAAGGCGTCTCCAGCAAGAAACCCTGCTCCTCCAGGCGCAAAGCCAGCAATTTCCACAGCTCCCGGGGGGACCGGCAGAACCTCTCGTAGTCTATCTCGATGCAACGAAGCGGAGCAAGCTGCTCCAGCCCTTTTTGTATGGCCTGATTGGTATAGTAGACCTGGCCGGCTGCCTGCGTATAGGGGTCGCGGTCCTTCAACCGGGAATATTCCGGGGGGCGGAAGGAGTACCACGAAGCAATATCACCAAAAAAATTCTGCCGGGCCCGGAGCAACGACCGGATATTGAAAAACGGATGGCGCTTGATGTAAACAAAAATCGCCCGGGGTAGATGTTCCGCCAAAAAAGGGAGATGCCAGTTCATATTCATGGCTTTTAACGCCAGGGGCTTGCCGAATACGTTTGCCAGGGCCGTTAATTCTTTCCGGAGCCCGGCGACATCAGCGGCGGCCAGAGCCTGGGGCGTGAGCTGCTGGATTTCTCCAAAACGGAAATACTGCCGCCAGAAGTACCAGAATTCGTTGGGGGCCAACATGCCCTCGGTCTTGCCCAACTCGGAATCGAACCGGACAGCC
>JAJRYW010000208.1 GCA_024275555.1 Calditrichota bacterium
AGGCGGAGATCAGCAACTCCATCTTCCGGAACAATTACACCGATTTTGGGGGCGGCCTGGCGGTCAGCGACAGCTCCACGGTTACCCTGCGGAACAATATTTTTATCAACAACCAATGTGTGGTTTTCGGCGGAGCGGTTCTGCTGGTCGAATCTGACGCCGAAATCATCAACAATACATTTTTTAACAATCGCGTGGATAATGTCGGCGGGGCCGTGGTGCTGGTCGGCCCCGGCCGGGTGGATATCCGGAACAACATCTTTTATCAGAACAGCAGCGTGCAGGGAGACGACCGTATTCACATCAGCGGAACGGATTCCGGGGCGGTGGATATTGCCTGGAACTTCCTGGACCAGACGCTCGATCCCCGCTTTGTTTCTCAAACCGATCTGCACCTGCTGCCCGGATCGCCCTGCCTCGATGCCGGAGACCCCGCCCCGGCGTTTAACGACGCCGACGGCAGCCGCAATGACCAGGGCGCTTACGGCGGCCCGCACGGTAATTGGTAGCTCAACGCAATTTTGCCACGGAGACACAGAGGTCACAGAGATTATTATAGAATGCTCTAAAAAATTTGAATCATGTTTTTATTACCGTGCGCTTCGTGTTTTCGTCGCCCATGCAATAACAAGCGGGGACATCAATTGGTAACCAGGAGAGTTTATGTCGCTACTTATCCGGGACGCTCACATCGTTACGGCGGTCGATGACTACTACGCCGATATTTTTATCGAAAACGAAACCATCACCCTGATTGGCAAGGATTTGCCGGTTACGGCAGACCGGATTATCGAGGCGGAGCAGCGGCTGGTGATTCCCGGCTGCGTCGACCCCCACATCCATTTTGATCTGCCCTTTGGCAAGGAGGGTATCGTTTCCTCGGATGATTTCCAGTCCGGAACCATCGCCGCCGCGCACGGGGGTGTCACCACGATTATCGATTTTGCTACCCAGCAGCCCGGCCGCTCCACCCTGGAGGCCCTGGAAATTTGGCACGAGAAAGCCTCCGGCAAATGCGCTGTCGACTACGGTTTTCATATGATCATCACCGATATGGATGAGCAGCGCCTCTCGGAAATCCGCTACCTGATGCATGACGAGGGCGTCACTTCGTTCAAGATGTTTACCGCCTATCCCGGGGTGCTCTATGTGGATGACGGCACGCTCTACCGGGTGATGAAGGAAGTGGGGGAGTTGGGCGGGATGATCGCCATGCACGCCGAAAACGGGATTGTCATCGATGAGATTGTCAAGGAGGCCCGTTCCCAGGGCAAGAAAGCGCCGCGCTGGCACGCCATCACCCGCCCGACCCGCATGGAAGCCGAGGCGGTGCATCGCTGTATTTCCATTGCCGAGGTGGCCGGCGCGCCGATTTACATCGTGCACATGTCCTGCGCGGACGCCCTGGAAGAACTCTGCCGCGCCCGGGACCGCGGCGTGGCCGCTTATGGCGAAACCTGTCCCCAGTATCTTTTCCTGGACGAATCCTATTATCGCCAGGAGGGATTTGAAGGGGCCAAGTACGTGATGACCCCGGCGCTGCGTGAAAAATGGAATCAGGAGGAGTTGTGGCGCGGGCTGCGTATGGGGGATTTGCAGACCATCGGCACCGATCATTGTCCCTTCTTTTTCGAAACCCAAAAGACCATCGGCCGGGAGGATTTTACCCGCATTCCCAACGGGGCCCCCGGGGTGGAAAACCGCATGGCCCTGCTCTTCACCGGCGGGGTGGTGGAAGAGCGGATTTCGCTGCATAAATTTGTGGAGATCACCTCCACCGCGGCGGCCAAACTGTTCGGCCTCTTTCCCCGCAAGGGCACCATTGCCGTGGGCAGCGACGCCGACCTGGTGATCTTCGATCCGCAGCGCACCGAGACCATCAGTGTGGAGAACCCGCTCACTCACCACATGAACGTCGACTATAACGCCTACGAAGGCTTTGAAGTGCAGGGCGTGCCGGATATTGTCATCAGCCGGGGCAGCGTGGTGGTGGAAAACGGGCAGTTTGTAGGGCGCGCCGGCCGCGGGCGCTATCTGGAGCGGTCTCAGCCGGTGTTGGTGTGAGGATTCCTTCCCAGCCTATAGAGCAAAAGAAACCGGTATTATGTGGAAGGTAGGTTGGCCACGGATTTACGCGGATATGAAAGTCTTGAAGTTGAGAAATACTTATAAGACCGTGTTTGACCTGCTTCTGTTAGAACCAGCTAGCCAGAAATTATATTTTGTCGTCGAGTGAACCCCACAATTTCAAAAGTGTTGTGCAGCAGAAACTGTATTTTTACTATTTCCAGAGATTAAAACCAATTTCAGTGTATGAAAAAAGCAATCCTGGCTGTTTTAGCAACAACCATTTTTGCGGTCATCTTTTTGCTTTTGCTGAGCAGGCCCGATTCACTGCCCCTTCCCCCCAAATCGAGTCGATTCTTCGCATCGGAACACTCAATCTCAACTATCAAAATACCAATGCCGAAAAAATTTCCCGGCTGCTCCTGGAAACCAATTTTGATCTTTTAGTTGTTTTGGAATGGCAGGGGAAAAACCTGGATTTGAATATATTGAAAAGTGCCAGATATACTGTTTTTCTGAACGAGCCGCGAATGGGCACGCACGGAGTTTGTATCGTTGGTAAAAATAGATTGAATTTGAAAGCAAGCCTGATTCCCTCGCCTGTTCAGGGCTCCTGCGCAATTCCGGTGGCTACTGCAAGATTTACGATCAATGATCGTCATGTCTCCATATTGGGGATTCATGCTCCTCCTCCGGTTCCGAAGTGTAAAAAAACCACCATAGCAACATTGCAAAAAATATGTTTCTGGATCGATCAAGGTGTTTTAAAGCGGAACATTGGTGTTGCTGTTGCAGAAGATGCGGTGATTATCGCGGGTGATTTGAACATGCATCCGTTTCATCCCGTGATGGCTTGTTTTGAAAAGTCCGGGTTGCAAGATGTTTTCCGGGAGGGCTTTTTGCGGCTCATGCCAACCTGGACGCCGGGATTCTTAGTACCGGCGATGGTCCGGATTGACTATATTTTCTCATCGTCGGTATTTGACGTATCAGCATCCTACAGCTTTTCGGCGCCCGGTTCCGACCATCGGGGAATAATGGCAGATCTTAAAATAAAAGATTGAGAAGTGTTCTGCTTCAGCACGAATCGGAAACTCGGAAATTATATGATGTGGTTGAGTGACCCCGAGCCGCGCCGCCGGCCTTCTTGGAGCTATGCTCCAGTCATTATACACCCGGTTTTTTCCACAAAACAAAATGGGTATCGTATTCCGCAGATTTTGTCATCCAGGCATTGTAATATTTATAGAGCCATCCCCAGTCAAGCCAATACATTGGTTTGGAAGCTGCATGTCCCCAGAAATAATACCAGTAAATCAGAAACAGGCGGAGCGTAGTTGCGACAGGCGCCGGTTGCTCCGTCTGCGTGGGTGGTTTTTGCTTATTGTCGTTCATATTGTTTGCCTCTTATCATTTCGATTGCTCAACACCGCAAATGAGCGTTGTTTTCGCGCGGCGGCGGAAGATCAGGCGGTGAAATGCTGTCAGTAAATATACCGGCAATAATCCGGATTGACTATACGTTCTTGTTCCCAATTTTGGGAATATCAATATCCTACCGTTCTTCAGTACCCGGCTCCGGCCATTAGGGAATCATGGCCGACCTTAAAATTGGCCAGCTTAACTGACTCCGTCCTCTGCGCTGGAATTAATGCCGGCCCCTCTGCCATGCGATCCGGCAATGGTTATTTCCCCGACACCTGCCGGTAGAGTGCAATATACTTCTCCACCTGGTGCTCCCAGGAAAAGTCTTGCAACATGGCTTGCAGCATAATCTTCCGCCAGGCCTCCTTGTTGCGGTAAGTTTTATAGGCCGATTCCAGCGCCCAGCGCAAGCCCTCCGGGGTGAAGTCCTCAAAGACAAAGCCGACGCCGGTTTGGGTCACCCAGTCGTACAGCTGCACTGTATCGGCCAGGCCGCCGGTTTTGCGCACAATAGGGATGGTTCCGTAGCGCAGGCTGTAAATCTGGTTCAACCCGCACGGCTCATATTTGGAAGGCATCACAAACATGTCGCAGCCCGCTTCAATCAAATGCGAAAGCTCTACATTGTAACCGTTGTAGAAGGCCAGCTTATTGGGAAAATGATGCCGGATTTGTTCAAAGAATTGGGTGTATTTCTTCTCCCCGCTGCCCAGCACCACAAAGCACAAATCGTTATAGGCCAGAATGTCAAAGAGGATATCGGAGAGCAGCTCAAATC
>JAJRYW010000209.1 GCA_024275555.1 Calditrichota bacterium
CGGGGAAAGTTCCGTTGATGAAAAGGAACTCCAAAAGCGGGAACGTATGACTGTAGAACAATTTATTCAAAATATGCTCGGCGATCCCGGGGCGGAAAAAAAATATGCCTGCCCGGGAATGATCAATTGCCGTATCTCCGCCTATCAGGAATATGCGGCGGCCTATAATAATCTGCGTATACCGGTTGAGCAGTCCGTGGAAAATGGGGAAGATAAACAGCTCTGGCATGCCCGCAATTATTTTAGTTCCACCTGCCTCAGCGACGCCGGTGATCATGAACTGGTCGCCCCGGAGTCTCCGCACGCCCGGATTTTTATCTGTTGTCATTCTCAAGATAAGCCGGGCATGATTGCCCGCGCCCTCAATGGCCTCTTTTATAAAACCGATTTTGAATATATTATGGATAAAGGTTTCGGTGAATGGGTGGTGAACATCGATTATTTCCTGGACGCCGCCTGCCGGAATTCCCGCTTCGGCTTGAATCGCCTCTTTGGCGTTTATCACCACCGGCCCGATCCCGATCTTTTTCAGAAAAGAGAGGATTTCCCGATCAATTACATCCGTATCCTGCCTTTCGGCGGCTACAATTCCTTCAAACAGTGGTATCTTTACGCCAGAGTATTGCACAAATATCTGAACCAGCGCATTATGGAAATACAGGAAAGAGTCAAAAAGGAGAACCAGTTTATGTTCTCCTGGCTGGATTCCAGGCGGGATGGGCGCCATCTTTGTGAGGGTGATGAGAATGATCAGCCCCAATTTCTGCCGGACGACCGCAGCACCTGGCCGGTAGCCATCTTTCTGGAACGCGGCAAAAGGGAACAGGATAAGATGCCCCTTACCGGAAAATGTCATATCTGCCAGAGCGTTGATCGCGATCATGATTGCAGCCGCTTCCGGGCCTGGGTATAGCGCAGAAATATTTTGTTGAGCCGCCCCGATCCGTTCCGTATATTCCGCCCAAATTTTGGGTAAAGAGGGATGGGTAAAACAAAACCGGTTAAAAAAGTTCTGGGTATTGATATTGGCGGCGCCAGTATAAAAGCTGCCATTGTGGATCTGCACCGGGGGGCGCTTTTATCCCCGGTGCAGGTGCGCCCCACCCCCAGGCCGGCCACTCCCTCGCTTACCTGGGAAACCATCATCGATATTGTGCACACATTTGGCTGGAACCGCGCCATCGGCTGCGGGTTTCCGGGGGTGATCCGGAACGGCCGGGTATGCAGCGCGGCCAACCTTCACCCGGAATGGATCGACTATCCCATCACAGAAGCATTTACAAAACTATCCCGGGCCTCCGTGGCGGTATTGAACGATGCGGACGCCGCCGGGCTGGCGGAAATGCAGTTTGGGGCCGGGAGAAGTTTATACCGGCGCCGGGAAGGACTGGCGCTGATCTTTACCCTGGGAACCGGGATCGGCAGCGCCCTGTTTTACCGGGGCGTGCTGATTCCCAACCTGGAACTGGGACACCTGGAGTTGGCCGGAAAAGAAGCCGAAAAATACGCCGCAGCCGTTGTTCGGGTAAAGGAAAACTTAGGCTGGAAAGCCTGGGGAAACCGGGTGGATGAATATCTTGCCGCCATCGAGAAAATCATCTCCCCGGATTTGATCATCATTGGCGGCGGGGTCAGCGCCAGTTGGGAAAAATTTGCCCCCTACCTGCACCCGCGCTCACCGGTTGTTCCGGCGCAGTTGAAAAATGACGCCGGCATTATCGGGGCAGCGCTGGGTTTAACCATACCGGAATTTACCATGACTCGAAGAGGGAACCCATGAACCAAACAGGATTTGCCTTAGCCGGCTTAGGCGGGTTGCAAAAGCGCCTCGATGCAACCCTGGAAGAAATGAAGAAGCAGCGGATATTGGAACGCATTTGGGAAAAAGATCATACCGTCTGGCGGGAGGACCCGGCCGAAATCAGCAACCGCCTGGGTTGGCTGGATTTGCCGGAGAGCATGACCGAAAAATGCCCGGAAATTCTCAACTTTGTCGAGGAGGCCCGAGAGGCCGGATTTACCCGGGCGCTCTTACTGGGGATGGGCGGCTCCAGCCTGGCCCCGGAGGTGTTCCGGATGGTCTTTGGCGTGCAAGAAGGTTTTTTAAATCTGCACGTGTTGGACAGCACCCATCCGCAAAAAGTGCAGCACTTTGCCGAGCATCTGCCGCTGGAAAAGACCTTGTTCATTGTCTCCACCAAATCCGGCGGCACTGTGGAAACGTTGTCTTTGTTTAAATATTTCTATCGGAAGACGGCAGACCTGGTGGGAGCTGCCGCCAATCGACAATTTATCGCCATTACCGACCCGGGCAGCGCATTGGAAGCGCTGGCACAGGAACTGAACTTCCGGCAAATTTTTCGGAACGATCCGAACATCGGGGGGCGCTTTTCGGCCCTGTCGTACTTCGGCCTGGTTCCGGCGGCCCTCATCGGCGTTAATATTGAAGAGATTCTTAAGCGCGCCCGGGTTGCTGCGGAACACAGCCGTCTTGATCCGCTTCAGGGAAACAACAAGGCGGCTGTCCTGGGGGCTATGATGGGTGCATTTGCTGAGGCCGGACAAGACAAACTCACTTTGCTCGCTTCCCCGGCGCTGCGGTCGCTGGGGGCCTGGATCGAGCAGCTAATTGCCGAGAGCACCGGCAAAGACGGGCGCGGCATTCTGCCGGTCGATTTGGAGCCGCTGCAAGCGCCCTCGGTTTACCAGGCAGATCGCTATTTTGTATACACCCGACTGGTAAATGAAACTCAATTGAATGAGCGCGTCTCGCAATTGGCGGAAGCCGGTTTACCGGTGCTCTCCTCGCAATTAGCAGACCGGTATGACCTGGGCGGCGAATTCTTTAACTGGGAATTTGCCGCCGCCGCAGCGGGATGGAAAATGGGCGTCCAGCCCTTTGACCAGCCGGATGTGGAATCGGCCAAGGTCGCGGCGCGGGAGATGATGAAGGCGTATCAGGAAAGCGGCGTGCTGCCCCAACCGGCGCCGGTCTTCCAGGACGACCAGTGCGCGGTATTTGCCGAAGACCGGCCCGCCGATTTGAGCGAAGCATGGCAGACCTTGCTTGCCCGGCTTGCTTCGCAGCCGCGGGGCTACCTGGGCATCCACGCTTACTTGCCGGCCGATTCGGCAGTGGACGCCGGGCTTCTGGCTGTCCGCACCGAACTGTTGCGCCGCTTTGGCCTCGCCGTAACCGTCGGCTATGGCCCGCGATTTTTACACTCCACCGGGCAGCTTCATAAAGGCGACGCCGGCAGGGGAGTGTTCCTCCAAATCACCAATGAGATCAAAGATGATCTGCCCATTCCCGATTCGCCGAAGAGCGGGGAATCCTCGATCAGCTTCGGCGTGCTGATTAACGCGCAGGCCCTGGGAGACGCGCGGGCCCTGCAAAGCAAAGGCCGCCCGGTGGTGCGGGTGCATCTGAAGGGCGACATCTACCGGGGGCTGAAAATGCTGCTGGATCATTTACCGGAAAGAGGTTAAACATGAGCGAAGAACTGAAAAAAGCGGCGGCGTTCCGGGCGGTAGCAATGGTCGCTACCGGGATGGTGCTGGGCCTGGGAACCGGCACCACCACCCGCTTTGCCCTGCTGGAACTGGCGCGGCGACTGAAATCCGGGGAATTGAAAGATATTGTGGGTATCCCCAGTTCGCTCCAGACCGAGCAAATTGCACTGTCCGAAGGGATTCCCCTAACCGACCTGGAAAATCATCCTCGCATCGACCTGACCATCGACGGGGCGGATGAGGTGGATGATGAGCTGAACCTGATCAAAGGCGGGGGCGGGGCGCTGCTGCGGGAAAAAGTGCTGGCTCAAAATAGCAGTCAAAATGTAATCATTGTTGATCAGAGCAAAATATCGCATCAATTGGGCAAAAAATGGGCTGTGCCGGTGGAAGTGCTCCCCTTTGCGCTGGGCAGCGAGAAACAGTTCCTAACCGACCTGGGAGCAGAAGTAAGCCTGCGCACCTTGCCGGACGGACAGCCGTTCCGCACCGACCAGGATAACCTGATCTTAGACGCCGCTTTTGGAACCATCCGGGAACCGGAAAAAATCGCCCGGGCCATGGAACAGCGGGCCGGGATTATTGAACACGGGTTGTTCCTGGGATTGGCCACCCGGGTGATTATTGCCAGCGAGGAGGGGATCAGCATTCGATCCCGTGAGGACGTAAAGTAGATTTACAATGCCAATCACAAATTGAACTTAATCTGACACAGAATGCCGCTGATAAAGGCAGATTTTCGCTGAAAAGATTTTTATAAGTAATTGATAAAATTGAATCGTCACTTTGTCATTCCCGAATGCTTTTATCGGGAATCCATATATTGCAAGTTTTTGGATGCCCGATTACTACATTCCCCGGCGCGCCGGAGCAGGCAGGGCATAACAGAGAACAGATTGCACCGATCAAAGTGCTGATTATTTTAGCGCTATTACTTATTAGACCTTATTCCAAACTAAGTTTATATTACTACATAACTTATGTCATTTTCCCGACCACAAC
>JAJRYW010000013.1 GCA_024275555.1 Calditrichota bacterium
AGAGAAACGCTGAAAATTGTTTTTAAAATGAAAAGAATCGATCCGCTTAAATCCTTATTCATCACGGTTGTGAGAAGAAAGAGAGAAAACCGGGGAAAAATATTCAAAGCATCAAAAATTCAGGATATCTAAAAATGATCTCAGCGGAAATCTGCCCAATCAGCGGTATTCTGCGTCAAATTAAATTCAACTTGTGATTGGCATTAATAGGAAACAATAAGTTTTGAGAACCGTTTCTCCCAACCCCAAAGTGGTCAGGTTGTGACGGGATACCTTAGCAAAGGTTTTTAGGCAACGTGTGTTGTAGCAGTTACCAATAATCTATATTAAGCAGGATAATTACATGTCAGAACAAATCCGCACCCGTTTTGCGCCCAGCCCCACCGGTTATCTTCACGTGGGCGGGTTGAGAACGGCGTTGTTTAACTTTCTGTTTGCCCGTCATCATGGCGGCAAATTTATTTTACGTATTGAAGATACGGACCAGACCCGCTACGTGGAAGGCGCGGTGGAGAAAATTATTGACGGCCTTAAATGGGCGGGGATTGAATATGACGAGGGTCCGGATGTCGGCGGCGAATACGGCCCTTATGTGCAATCTCAACGCACCGGGCTGTATCGCAAATATGCCCGGCAATTGGTGGAGCAGGGGGACGCCTACTACTGCTTCTGCACGGCTGAGAAACTGGAGAAGATGCGCGAAGAGCAGACTGCCAAAGGATTGCCGACCCGCTACGACGGAACCTGCCGCCGTCTTTCCGCAGAGGATGTACAGCGGTTGCTCGCGGAAGGGCAGCCGCATGTAATCCGCTTGAAAATGCCGGAAGCGGGCGAAACCCATTTTACCGACCTGGTGCGCGGCAAGGTGACGGTGCAGAATGAACTGGTCGACGACCAGGTGCTGCTCAAATCCGACGGTTTTCCCACCTACCACCTTGCCAATGTAGTGGATGATCACCTGATGGGCGTCACCCACGTGATCCGCGGGGAAGAGTGGTTGTTGAGCGTACCCAAGCATCTTCGTTTGTACGAAGCCCTGGGATGGGAGCCCCCCCAAATGGCTCACCTTTCGCTGTTGCTCAACCCGGATCGTTCCAAGCTCAGCAAGCGCCAGGGGGATGTCGCGGTGGGGGATTACATCGAAAAAGGATACCTGCCCCAGGCGCTGGTGAATTTTGTGGCCCTGTTAGGCTGGAGCCCCGGCGATGACCGCGAGTTTTTCACTATGGAAGAATTGATCGAGGCCTTCTCCCTGGAGCGGGTGAACAAATCCGGGGCGGTGTTTGATCTGGACAAGTTGAATTGGATGAACGGCAATTACATCCGCAAATTGCCCCCGGAAGAATTGGTTGATTTCCTGATTCCCTTTTTAAAGCGGGAAGGTGTGGATGTCTCCGATCGCGGAACTATAACCAAAATTATTCTGTCGGTGTACAAAAACATCACCCGCGGGGATCAAATTTACCGGGCGGCCCGGGTCTTTTTTAAAGACACCCTGGAGATCAGCGACCCGGAAGCGCTGGCGGTGGTGCGGGAGGAGAGCGCCCGAACCGTTCTGAGCCGATTCCTGGAAAAGCTGGAGAATCTTTCCGCTTTGGACATGGACAGCTTTAAAGCGACCATGAAAGAAATCCAGAAGGAGACCGGTTTAAAAGGTCCGCAGTTGTGGAAACCGGTGCGGGTCGCTTTAACCGGGGAACTCTCCGGCCCGGAACTGCCGGCCGTGATTGAAATTTTTGGCAAAGATAAAGTGCGCAGTTTTGTGGAACAGGCTTTACAGGTGTAGAGGAGAAGGATCATGAACATCGCAGTGCTGTTAGGCGGAACCTCGGCAGAGCGGGATGTCTCCCTGGTCACCGGGCTAGCCATTGCCCGGGCGCTTTCTCAGAACGGACACCAGGTGTTGGCGATTGATTGCGCCTACGGGGATAAGGAAGTTGATTTCCTGAACGAGGATGAGGCCAGCATCATCAAAAGCACCCCCTCCGATTTCGATTCGCAGCAGGCGGAGTTGAACCGGAATATTTTCCGAACCATAACTTATTTGCAGGAGCAGCAGGTCGAGGTGGTCTTTAATGCCTTGCACGGCGGTTATGGGGAAAACGGGCAGTTGCAGACCCTGCTGGATTTAGCCGGCGTCCCCTACACCGGGAGCGGCGCCCTGGCCAGCGCCCTGGGGATGGACAAACATCTTTCCAAAGTGATGTTCCAAACCGTGGATGTTCCCACGGCGCCCTGGCTCTACTGGGCTTCCCGGGACTTAGCGGATATGCAGGAAATTGAAATATTAGGCTTGCCGGCGGTGGTGAAACCAAACAGCCAGGGTTCTACGGTGGGATTGTCCATCATTCATCACCGCCGGGATTTGGAAAAAGCCATTGAAACGGCGTTCCGCTACAGTCCCTCGGTGATTGTGGAACAGTATATCCCCGGCCGGGAATTAACCGTGGCCATATTAGGCGATGAAGCGCTGCCGGTGTTGGAAATCATCCCCGAAAGCGGTTTTTATGATTATGAAGCGAAATACCAGGCCGGGAAAACCCGATATGAAGTTCCGGCAAATATACCCGCTTTTCTGGCTGCCCAGGTTCGTGAATCCGCTTTACGCGCTTTTGAGGTGCTGGGATGCCGGGGATACGCCCGGGTGGATTTTCGCCTGCAGGAAAACGGGGAGTATTTCTGCCTGGAAGTGAACACCCTGCCGGGAATGACGCCGACCAGCCTGGTCCCCAAAGCAGCCCGGGCAATGGGAATAGAATTCCCGGAACTGGTAGAGCGCATCGTTTCCCTGGCGGTAAATTAACCGGATTTGTTTTCTGCAAAACCGACTTTTCCGCCTCTTGCTCAGTAGAGCTTATAATCATTGAGTCTATTCTAAAAAGTTATAATCCACGAATTTTCACGAATTGTTTTTATTGGAATTAAACAAATTTACTGTTTTTAGTGCAGGCTCATCATGTAAAGTTTTCTCTTCCTCGCCATCCCGGTTGCCGGGGTGGCGAGGCGGCAGCACTGGAACTCAGATGGCGTCATATATCACCATAGTTAATCGGTATTTCGCTCCTTGTTCCAGGCCGGAGGCCGAAACAAGAAGGAACATCTTTTTTCCTAAGAATATGTTTTTGTTGTGAAAGCGGAGATAGCGCCATATGGCGCCATAGTCAATCATTATTAAGGCCCTCGTTCCAAGCTCCTGCTTGGAACGCTGCGTTTTCGTCCGTTCGAGACCAACACATACCCGCTGGGACACGACCATACTGCTTTTAACCAATATAATGCTGGCGGTGGGAAAGCGGAGCTTTAATTGAAAAGAGCGTTCCCGGCCGGAGCTTTGAGCAAGATGGCCAATCGATAAAAGATGGTCGATTTACTGCCCGGGGGGCTAATCAAGGCAGGTTTTTTACTGTCTGGCGTCACCCTAAAAAAGAGCGTAACGCCCAACTGCGGGATTTATGGCGTAATCTGCGAATGGCTTTTTCTTTGATCTGCCGTATCCTTTCCCGGGTCAGGTTAAAACGCTCGCCAATCATTTCCAGCGTCATAGGGTGTTCCTGGCCGAGGCCGAAATATAGCCGCAATATTTCGGCTTCACGCTTTGTCAAAGTCGTTAACACTTGCTCTATTTCCACTTTCAAAGATTCGTCGATCAAATCGGAGTCCGGCGGCGGCTGATGATCGTTTTCTATAACATCGAGCAGTCGATTGGCTTCGCTGTCTCGAAAAGGGGAATCCATGGATAAATGCCGACCGGAAATTTTCATGGTGTTGGCAACATCATAGTCATCCATTCCCAATTGCTGGGCAATTTCGTCGGCGCTTGGCTCCCGCTCCAGTTCTTGCTCCAGAGCCGAATAGGTTTTTCCGATTTTGGTAAGTTCGCTAACACGATTTAGGGGAAGGCGTACAATGCGGGTGTGTTCTGCCAATGCTTGCAGAATGGCCTGGCGAATCCACCAGACCGCATAGGAAATAAATTTGAATCCCCGTGTTTCATCGAACCGGGTTGCTGCGCGAATCAGCCCTAAATTTCCCTCATTAATCAAATCTCCGAAGGAAAGGCCCCTGTTCTGGTATTTTTTAGCGACGCTAACAACAAAGAGAAGATTTGCCCGGGTTAATTTTTCTAATGCTCGCTCATCATTGTTTCTTATTCTTTGGGCCAATTCAATTTCTTCTTCCGCGGTCAGCAATGGCACTTTTCCGATTTCCTGGAGATATTTATCTAAGGATTGCTGAGCCCGGTTGTTAGAACGCGTGATCATTAAATGTTTTACCTCTTGGTAGGGGTTCAAAAAGCGTTTTAGTTTTGCGTTTCCATTAATCAAGTATTTCCATAATGGCGCGTTTTTTCTCTTTTGCTGCCACGGCGTTTAACAATGTGCGGATTGCCAGGGCGTTTTGGCCTCGTTTGCCAATCACTTTTCCGATATCGCCCTTACCGACTTTTAGTTCATAAATAATAACATGCTTGCCCTGGATTTCCGAAAGGTGAATCTCGTCAGGTTTGTCAACCAGGTGCTTTACTAAAAACGCGAGAAATTCCTTCATAAGCCAATCTCCTCGTCAGGATGCTTACCAGTTGCTTCTGCCGCCTCTGTCGCCTCGGCCTTTATCGGATTTCGGGCGAGCCTCGTTTACTTTGAGCGTATTCCCTTTCAAATCCTGGCCGTCCAAGCCCTTGATCGCGGCTTCGCCTTCGGAATTGTCGGGCATCTCCACAAAACCAAATCCTCTTGAAGCGCCGCTGAAATTATCTTTAATTACTTTTGCTGAGGAGATTTGGCCGTACTTCCCGAACGCTTCTCTTAAATCATCTTCTGTAACCTGGGGAGACAGATTGCCTACATAAATATTCATCGTTTGTTCCGTTCCTTTTTTAAATTCCAAAATAAAAGGCGGCACACGATAGTACCGCCTTTACAAGTCATATCTGCTGAAAGCCTCAAGAACTTCCCGGATTTTTAGCTTTGTTTACGTCTTTCGAAAAAGAGTGAATAACCAACAGATAGCTCAATTTTCATTTAATAGACATTTTTATCGTCTTATAATGCAACGACATCCTCTGCTTGGGGACCTTTTTTGCCTTCTCCGATAGTAAATTCAACTTCCTGGCCTTCCTCCAAAGAGCGATAACCACCATTATCACGGATAGATGTATAATGGATGAAAACATCTTCTCCCTGGTCATTTGAAATAAAACCAAAGCCTTTGCTGGCATTGAACCATTTTACAACTCCAGTTACACGATCTGACATAACAACTACTCCTTAAAAATATAACAATATAAAATTAATTAACTTAGGCCATTCTAGACTGATCATGGAATTTAAACAGGCTGGAACTCCTATAGAACAGGTCAGGGTACGTCTTTCTTTCTGCTATGTCAAGGGAAAAAAAATTATCCCGGTGATATCCGCATGATAAACGTGTGATTTTTTTAGTCTCGATTTCAGCATATTCGGGGCCAGACGGACGGGGATAATCCGCCCCCAATACATTGTCACCCATAGTGCACAGCCAATCGGAAACTGCCCCGGTTCGTTCGTTCCGGGTTTAAGGAGGTGAATCGCCGGGGCAGGTCGGCGGTTTGCCCTTGGCTTTCGGCTGGTGGAGGGCGATGGCCCCCTGCCGAGCGCTGCGGATATTCTGTTAAAAGCGTTGCCCAAACACGCCTGACCCTGTAAACCCCTCCAGCAGGGTGGCTATATTGTATTTGGTTGTGAAGCTGAAAATCCCAGGTAAAAAGCACGCGCGGTGTGAACCGCGCGTGCAGGTGAGGAGATACTTCCGGTGTTTATGGGGAGTTGTGAGGGGATTTCCGTTACTTATCCCAGCCGCGCCGGAAAGGATGCGGGGCGTCCGGGTTGGCGGGCGGGCCGCCCCATCCCGGGCCGCAGCCGGGGCCCATCCCTTGGCGGCCCTTAAAGCCGGCCCGGCTGAGGAAGTGCAGATCGAACTTTTGCTTTTGCTCGTCAGTGAGCAGACTACGCACGGCCCGGTGGTGCAGCATCCGTTTTTTCTGAATTTGAGCCCGCAGATCGGACATCTTGTTGACCAGCTTTTCCATCTGGCCCTGGTCAAAATTGTCGGCGGTCATCACCAGCTTTAACTCTCCGCGCAATTTCCGAATCTCGCTGCGCAAAGGAATCAGTTCCTTTTGCAAGTCCAGCCGGAGTTTTTGAACCTGGGTCTGCTGCTCCTGGGTCAGTCCCAGCATTGCCGCCATGCGGTGATGAGGGGGCCCTGGTTGGGCTGCCAGCAGGCCGGTCAGCAACAGGCTGATCAGGCCGAGATAAAGAGCTGCTTTCTTCATGATACGTCTCCTTTTTTTAGTGATGTAAACGATTGTTCTAAAATCCGGGCCCGCGGGGCGGCCGGTTGCCCCGGAAATGGCGCCTCATCGGGCCGTCTTGCTGAAAGCGCAGAATGGCAAAAAACAAATGCCGCTGCTGCTCCGGGGTCAGGTGCTTCTTTGCATCGATCAGCTTATCGGTGGATATCTTGAAGAGCCGGTACCAGACCTCGCTCAACTCTTTGGTTTTCTGATTGATGAGCGTAGTATCCACTTCATCGCTGGTCATTAATCGGAACAGTTCTTCTTTTAAGCGCCGTTTTTCATCGCGCAGATCCCGGGTTTGTTCGGCAAATTCAAATATCAGGCTGCGCAGCACCCGGCGCTGTTCCGGCGCTAAGTCCATGGGAGGCGGTGGAGCGCCGCCCCACCTGCCGGGATGCCTCTCTTCCCAGGGCGGGAGCGGCGCCGGGGCATTCCAGCGGTAATATAGATAGCTTCCGATGGTGGCCAGGTTGACCAGAATCAGGAAAAGTAGTGCGCCGATGAGCAGTTTTATCTTCATTGCTGCCTCCCTTCATCTTCCGGAACCAGGTTCTGCCAGTAGGCGTCCACCTCCTCCGGGGCAAAAACTTCGCTGTAATACTGCACGATCTCTTCATCGCTTACCTGGTAAACCGGGGAGAGGCCTTTTCCCAAAAAGACGCCCAGAGAGATTGCCAGGAACAGCAAGGCTGCGCTGAAGACCATTTGCCATCCGGAAAGGAGGGCGAGCCGTCCCGGCGACGGATCAGTTGGTTTCTCCCGGGCCTGGCTTGCCAGGGCTTTTATTCGTTGAGGCAAAAAGGGATCGCTTTCCAGCTCCGGCAGGGGGGCGGCCGGGGGCGCCTTAAACAGGTTGTCCAGCCGCTGAAAATAGGTTTGGCATTCCCGGCAATGCTTCAAATGCCCGGCGATCTTGCCGCGCTGCGCCGGAGAGAGCCGACCTTCCGCCCAATCCAAATAATTCTGTTTTACATGTTTGCCCATCATTCCTGCCTCATTTTCTACTTACTTAGACATTGCTTGCTCAAAAAACTTGCTAAATTTCTTCCAGCCACGGTTTCAGCCGTTCGATAAGTTCCTTTTTGGCCCGGTGAATCCGGGTTTCCACCGCGCTGAGGCTTATATCCAGGATCTCGGCAATGTCCTGGTAACTGAGGCCTTCATAGCGGTGCAGAATAAAGGGGGTGCGATGTTTTGCCGGCAGTTTTTGGATAGTGTTCCAGATAAGTTGGGCCTGCTCCCGTTTTTCCAGGGTCTGGTCCGGCCGCGGTTCTCCTATCTTGCCCCACAGCCGGTCGTCGATTTGATCTGCCTTGAGGGCCTCGCTTAATGGTTTATCCAGCAAATTCAGCCAACGCATCCGTTTTTCGCGTTTCAGGTGATTCAGAATATGGTTCATGGCCACCCGGTATAGCCAGGTGTAGACCTGGGAATCTCCCCGGAAGCTATCCATATGTTGATATACTTTCAGAAATATGTCCTGGGTGAGATCCCGCGCGGTTTCCTCGGAACCGGTAAACCGGTAGGCCAGGTTTAAAATCTTTTTCCCATAGGTATGATAAATTTCTTCGAAGGTCATAGGACCCTTTCCGGTGTCGAATGGTAAAGCCGCCGGCGCTTTCGGTTCCGCTTCAGAATGACTTTTCACCGTGATTCCTCAATAGTACTATTTGATTAGACAATCTGCCACCAAAAAACTTGCAGACGGTGTGACTTTGTTAAATTGTTGCTAAGATTAGTTTGATTTTGGCTGTTTTCATAAAGCCGCCGGCTTATATTTGCACACATTAACCGGAACATATGGATGGAAATAAAAGGGGCAGGAAAAAGATGAAACGTGTTTTAGTGACCGGCGGGGCCGGGTTTATCGGCTCTTTCCTATGTGATGCTTTGATAGAACAAGGGCGTGAAGTGATTTGCCTGGACAACTTTTTTACCGGCTCCAAACGTAATATTGCTCACTTGCTCGGCAACCACCGTTTTGAAATGATTCGCCACGACATCACCCTGCCGATTTTGCTGGAAGTGGACCAGGTCTTTCACTTTGCCTGCCCGGCTTCTCCGGTGCATTATCAGTACAACGCGGTAAAGACCATCAAAACCAATGTGATGGGCACCATCAATATGCTGGGGATTGCCAAGCGGGTTCAGGCGCGGATTTTGCTTGCTTCTACTTCGGAGGTGTACGGCGATCCCCAGGTTCATCCCCAAAAAGAAGATTACTGGGGCAATGTCAATCCCATCGGTATCCGCAGTTGCTATGATGAAGGGAAGCGGGTCGCCGAGGCGCTGATGATGGACTATCACCGCCAGAACCATGTAGACATCCGTATCATCCGGATTTTTAATACCTACGGCCCGCGCATGGCGCCCAACGACGGCCGGGTGGTAAGTAACTTTATCATCCAGGCCCTCCGGAATAAAGATATTACCATTTATGGCGATGGGAAGCAGACCCGTTCTTTTTGTTATGTGGACGACCTGGTCGACGGCGTGCTGCGTATGATGGAATGCCAAAACTTCATCGGCCCGGTAAATTTGGGCAACCCGAACGAGTTTACCATCCTGGAATTGGCAGAACAGATTCTGGAAATCACCGGTTCATCTTCTAAAATTCGTCACTTGCCGCTTCCCGAAGATGACCCCACCCAGCGCCGCCCGGACATCTCCCTGGCCAAAGAGCGCCTCAATTGGGAACCGACCATCCGCTTGCATGAGGGACTGCTGAAAACCATCGCCTATTTTGAGGAATTGCTCTCACAAGGATTAATCGAGCCGCAGTAAGGATGGAAAGGGAACTTTATTATGGGGAATCGACCAACCGGCTTGATCGAGGGGGTCAATGTTCATCCTCTTACAGCACAAATCTCTGGCAGTGGAATCGTCTTGCCAATCCAATTCCAGCGCACTCATCCCGCTTTTATGGAATACCGGCTTTGCGACGCCGGCGTCGCCCGGGCCTGGTGGGAAAGCGAAGCGGAACCGATTTTTGTTGCGATTGTAGAGGGGCGTTTTCGGTTCGCGCTGTTTGACGCCCGCTCCGCCGCTAAAACCTATGGGGCGATTTGGGAGCTGTTCGCCGGCGGGGTGCAGCCGGTGCAGATTGAAGCGCCGACCGGAGTACTATGGGGCTGGAAAGCCCTCGGCGGTCAGCCGGGGCGCTTGCTGATCGGTTCGGAAAAACCTCTGAAACTCCGGCAGGCTTATCCGGCAGATACTCAACTCATCCCCTATCAGTGGTAATGGCTACTTCTCCCCTCCGGGAAGAACAATTTATGCCAAACATGTATTGGTTAATTCGACGCAGATTCCCGCGGATTAAACGGATTTTCGCCGAGAACCTCCGGGTTTAATGAGGTGGTGCAATGCGGTTGTAGAATTGTAGAGCTCACATCGGGTATGAGAGTATTGCCGAGAAACTCTAACCTTCGTCTGGTTCCTTAATTGGCTATATAAAGTCCGCGTTCTTCAGCATTATTCAGTGTTTTTCAGCGTCAGTTCTTTCACTCGTGATTCGCCCGGTTAGTGGATTTCCACCCGGCGCAGAATTTGGGGCTTCCAGTGGGTCAGGAAATCTTCCGCTTCTAAGATGTTCATCTCCGGATAATCATGGCACATCTTAAACCAAAGCGCATCTTCGCGGAAAAATTCCCGGATGGTGTTGCGGTCGCTCTCGCTCATCAGGTAGGTAGCAATTTGCTCGGCAAAATAGGTGATCAGAACCAACTCTTTTTCGGCCGGTGCATCCGGGGGGGAGTGGTGGTAGCGCACCGGTAAGATGATTTCCCGGGGAAGATTCCAGCGCACCAGCAGCGTTGCGCCCATCTCGCAGTGATCCATCCCAAAAATCTCTTCCTCTACATCCGTATCGATATCCCGGGTGATTTGCATTTTACGCATTAACTGTTGCCATTCGGAATGAAAGAACTGCTCCATGACCAGTTTCCCGACGTCGTGCAGCAGGCCGGCGGCAAACGCTTCCGAAGCCATCGAGGGGTGAAACTTGCCGGCCAGCAAATAGGCCGTGTTTGCCGTGGTTTGGCAGTGCCGCCAGTAGAGATTCAGATCATAACTGATGTCGGTGAAAATGGTGCGGAAAACTTTCTGGAAACCCGAGTTGGTGACCAGCCGGTAGGTCTCTTTTAAGCCCAGCATGGAGAGCGCCAACTGTAAATTGGAAACCCGATTTTTCAACCCGTAGAATGGCGAGTTTACTACTTTAAGCACTTCCGCCGTCAAACCGGGGTCTTTGGAAATGGCCGCCTGGTAATCCCGGATAGACACTTTCGGATTTTGCCAGAGCTTGATTACCTCCTGGACAATCCTGGGGCTGGTAGGCAAGTGTTTGACTGATAAGAGCTTCTTTTTGGCCGATAAAGAATCCATCACTTTTTCATTCTGGGGTTGGTTGGAGCCGCGCCAATTTACGAACCGCCGATAAGCTGCTGGGTGACTACCGGTTTAATTTCTTCTATAAACTTTTCATCGTCTAAAACCGCAAAATGGGGATACCTGGACAACATAGTTTGCCAGATTTCATCTTTCTCAAATTTTTCCTGGGTAACGTTCTCGGACATATCTTTCATAAAATTCGTGGCGGTTTTATCAGCAAAGTAAACAATATTCACCAAGTCTGAGGGGGGAGTAAGTTCGTGCGGGTAATGATGATAACTGACCGGTGTTATAATGGATTCGGGGATGTTCCAGTTCCGCAGTAGTTGCGCCCCGATTTCGGCGTGGGTTAATCCGAACACTTCCTGCTCCGCATTCAGAAAATCACGCCCTTCTTCAGCCAGCAGGATGACATCCATCCACTCATCGTAAAAAAATTGCTCCATAATCGGGATGCCGATATCGTGCAGCAGGCCGCAGATATAGGCCTCGCTGGAAAGAGTGGGGTTGAACGATTTGGAGAGCAGCATGGCCGTGTTGGCCGTAATCTGAGAATGTTTCCAGAAAATCTCGAAATTATAGCTGAGTTTATCGAAAGTGCTGCGAAAGGTGCGATGGAAACTGGCGTTTAGCAGAATCCGGAAAATTTCCTGCAACCCCACAATATTCATGGCCAGTTTAAGCGTGCTGATCTGTGATCTGAGCCCGTAAAATGGCGAGTTTACCGAGCGGAGAATTTCCGCCACCAGGGCCGGGTCTTTGGCAACCAACTTTTCATACTCCGACATAGGGGTATTGGGGTCCTGCGAGAGTTTGAGCGCCTTGGGAATAATGTCCGGGCAGGCCGGCAGCTTGCGAATTTCGGTTAACTTGTTGCGTACTTCAGTAACATCCATATTTCACCCCATGTAGTTTTACTAAAATAATCGTCCGAACTCCGAAAATAATTATCGGTTTTCTGGAACGATCTTTATCCGGGTAAGGGAGAAGAAAAAACTCTTTGGGAGGCGATGGAAGCATTTGCTGCCCGGCCCCGCACAAGGGCGCTCCCGGGGACAATTTAAACATTTTGCTCATGACTGATGAATAAACCTTATTGCCTTTTAAGGAACTGTAATTACTAACTTTAGTAAATAGTGTCTGGCCGAATAGTCACTAAGTATCTGTTTATAATCGGTTGAAAAGCAATAAATTCCCACGAATGTTTAACATAAATATTGAACTTACGCAAGATAATTCACGAAAAGAGGTAACATTGGCCAACG
>JAJRYW010000210.1 GCA_024275555.1 Calditrichota bacterium
CGCCAGGTCTGCATCCAGCCCCTCAAAAGGTTTTAGCTGCTCGCTCAGTTCCCGGTATCGTGAAAGCTCCTGCGCGGCGGTTTGGTATTTTTGCACTACCCCGGCAATCTCCAGGCGCTCCAACTCCCGGTTCAGCGCCTGGCGCCGCCGCCGGTACTCCCGGAGCCGTTTCAGTCGCTGGCTCAGGCGGGCTTCCTGCGCCTGGGCCTGCAACTGGGACAACTCGATCAGCAGTTCTTCAGCCTGCTGCAAACGGCGCTTCAGATAATGGCTCTCACGGTGGTTTACCACGTCCATTGTGGAGGTAAATCCTCCCAACCGCTTTAACCGCTCTTTGATGCGCTGAATTTTACGCGCCTGCATCCCGGTTAACCGTTCCGTGATGGTCTGGAAGAAGACCGCCTCCCCGGGAATGTGCAAGTCGCTGTTGCGGATGACCAGCAGGTTGCGGAATTCCAGCACACCCAGATCAAAAAAATCTCCCAGTGTTCCCTCTTCCGGTAATTTAACCGGCTGGCCCGGCTTAATTTGCACCACGGCGTACCCTTCCGGTTGCTCGCTAACGCGTTCGATGCCGGGGAACGTGCGCCGGATATTTCCCAGCAGCAGCCGCAGCAGCGCTTCCAGAAACAGGGTTTTGCCGTTCTCGTTGGGGGCCCAGAAGAGATTAAATCCCTGCAACTCCACGGTGAGGGGTTGCAGAGGGCCGTACCGCTGCACTTGTATTTGCTCGATGCGCATCTGCTACTCCATCATCGCCTGGAGAATCCGCCCCAGGATTTGCCGGGAACGCTCCCGGGGTGTGCGGCTATTTTGAATTTCCCGGATGATTTTGCGAAAGAGGGGATCATCGGCGATGCGCCGGATATCCCGGCATTCTATACGGCTTAATTCGACCCGCTCGTTTTCCAGGGATTTCAGTTTGCGAAAAAATTGCTCTTCGGTAAGCTGGATAGCGGCCCCGTTAAAAAAACCGCTGGCTTCCACCAACAACATTCCGCCGGGCCCCAGCGCCTCCACCCGGGCCCGGATTTCTTTCTCCGGTTCGGGTTTCCGGAGCGGGTCCAGGCGAAGCCGGTAGGTTTGGTAATAGGCGGTTTCGATTTCCAGCGCGCGCGGCGGGGCGTCATCTTCCAGCAGGTTCACCGCACGGCGGCCTATTTCATTCCGGGTAATCGCGACCGGCGAACCGGGATAGATGAAATAGCGCTCCCCATCGATGGGAAGTGCGGCAAATTTGCGGTGCAGGTGGCCGGCCAGCACGGCCTGCCAGGGGCCGGCTTCGAACATCTCCAGCGAGGCCGGCATATAGCGTTTCCGGGACTCCCGGCCATATTCACCCCATCCGTACCCTAAATTGGTCAGTTCGCCGTGGAAGAGCAAAAAATGGCGCCCCGGCCCATCCATGCGCTGCGCCATTTGGGTGAGAAGCTGTTGCACCTCAGCCTCCCCGGCCTCCCGGAAAGGCAATCCCCAAAAACAGGTTTCTCCCAGGCAGAACGGCTGTTCCGGGTCGCGAAGAAGCTGCACACGCTCGCCCCAAAAGGCGCCGTCGGGGTAAGCTTCGGCGTCGTGGTTGCCGGGCAGGATAATCACCGGGAAAGGGAGGCCGGAGAGTTGTTCCCGGATCAGCGGGCGGAGCCGCTCCGCAGCGGCAGGATCGTCAAAGAAGTCTCCCGAGAATACCAGGGCGTCCACCTTTTGGGCTGCGGCTGTTTCCAGTACCACTTTAAGCGCCGCCCACCGTTCATCCCCGGCCTCCCGGAGATGGGTGTCTGCGCTATGGAGAATTTTCATGGCGGCCCCGCTTGGAAAATTTTTAGTGATGCGGTCGATGGTTCATCAAAAAATATGCAAAAATGTAAATCCCTATGCACAAAGAAGGCAAGGATTTATTTTTTATGAATTTGCTCAAAAATTTTCCTCGTATTACCTTCGGGGGTTTAGGTATGAAAATTGCAATTCCAAACCTACTGCTCTCCAGGGATGGGACAGAAAACCTTGCTGCAATAGGGTTCGGGTACATCAGCCGCTTTTTTCCGGGTGATGGGGTTCAATTAGTGTAAAAATTTTGCATCATTTTATAGACATGGAGGATAAATGATGGCCGGTATGGTGAGGAGCTTAAGGGTTGCTTTAATTCTGTGGGGAGGAATTTTACTGTTTTTGGTGAACGGATGTGCGGGAACTAAGAAGAACGAGGCCGGGCAAGGCTACCGGGTGTTTTATAATTCATTCGAAACGCCGCAGGATACCACGCTCTGGTATTGGGCGGGAACCTGCCAATTTTCTGCGGACGCCGCCCCGGGCGGCGGCAAACACGCCTTGCTTATCAAGGGCGGCAAATTATTGCCCGCCGGCAGTTTTATCACCCAGCCGCTGAAATACGGCGGTTATTTTACCCTCCGTTTTTGGGGTAAAATGGTTGATATCGGCGGCTATATTGAACTTTCCACAATTGCGGACCACGAAATACGCGAATCCATCCATGTGCCCATTTTAGAGTCGACCTGGATGCCGCTCACCTCGGCGGACACCCTCTACTGCCCGCCCAACCAGAGCCTGATGCTCACCGTGCAGGCCGGGGCGATGGTCGACGGCCAGGTGCTGGTGGATATGCTGGAAGTGCGCAAAGTCGGGTCGGTGTTTCGAAAACCAAGACGCCCGGCGACAACCCCGGTGGCGCGAGGCAATCCTGCCAGGTAAAATAAAACTCACCAAATGCGGGGGATAGCCCTTCGGCAAGCCCAGGGAGCTAAGCATATCTCTGCGTATGAGCCCGGTTTGATCGGAAGGGAATCTACTGTTTTATGACTTTTGATGTTGTACGTTTGCGCGTCATGCCCAGGTGTTTTAATCGGGCATCCATGATGTCGATTCCCGCTTATC
>JAJRYW010000211.1 GCA_024275555.1 Calditrichota bacterium
GCAGGACCAACCCCGGAAAAGCCGGAGAGCCTATCCGATTCCCGGGAATCCGGGCCAAAAGAAGCGCTTCCCCCCGCCCCGCCGATTCCCGCATCACCCGCTTCCGGCAGAGAGCCTCATGTTGTCATTATCTGGGAGCCGGAAGCCGAGCCGGAAGAGGAATCCAGATCGCCTTCGTTTGCCAAGATGTTGCTGCGGGTTGCTATTTTTGTGGGGATTCTGAGTATTCCGGTGATCGGCTACTGGATGTGGGGAATACTGCACCGGCCGCTTGTCGTCACGGTCCATGCCCCCGGGCGCGCCTATGCCTTTTTAGATGGTCAGCCGCTCTTTCCCATGCAGATCGACGAGCACAGCAGCACCCTCAATCTCCCCTCGGTTCGCATCGGTTCACATGTGCTGACCGTCTATACCAGCCAACTGGAAGATATTTCCGCAACAGAATTCGTGCGTTTTAAGACCTACCGGCAGCGTATCACCATCGACCGGGGCGAAACGGCTTTTGAGCAGGCGGTTTACCCGGAGACGCTCTATGTGGTAAAAAAGATTGCCCGGGGCATGCTTCCCGCCATTGATCCCGGCGGAACCAGGATTTCCTACATCCGCCCCGGAAAACATTGGCCGCTTCAGCCGACAGACCGGGAGTTGCGGGTGTACGATCGCAGCACCGGCCAGGACGCCGTGGTGACGCTGCGCCCTGCTTATCTGAACTCGCGCACCTGGGGAGCGCCTGTTTTCGATCATCGCGGGGAAACAATCTTTATGGCCATGCAGCGGCGCGGGCAAAGCGCTATTTACCAGATCGATTGGCGAAGCGGCGCTGCAACCCGCATCGCCGTTCCCATCGCTTCCGCTGCAGAGCGATTCTTTTTCAGCGGCGATTCCAATCAACTGGTCATCTTTCCCTACCAATATTTGCCGGACGGTCGTCAAGTCGAGCTTACCGCGGCCCAAAACGCTTATCAGAAAAAAATCTTTTCCGCGGGAATTGAGGGCATTCTCTTTTTTGAACTGGAGAAGAAGCCCGGCAGCCGTATCCGGCAGCTACGCTGCTTTTATTCCTCGTTCGAGGCGCCCTCGCAAAAAACAGAACGGTTCACTTTGTTGAATAACCGGCTTCCTTTTGTGAACGGCGCCGAGCAGGGCAACCGGATTGTGGTGACCGAGTACTCCGGCCTTAGCCGGGAGTTTTATTCCACCATCGGGCTGTGGCAGGACAGCCTGATTACTCACCTGACTCCCCCGTTCCTGGAAGGCATTGATGAGCAGGGGCGGCACAGCAACTACCCGAAAATCGAGGCGTACAGCGACGCCCGGGGGCAAAACATTGTTTATTCCTACCGGGGAAATGTCTACTTAATTGAATTTCGCAAACCGCCGGAAGCATCCGAGATAGAGGCAAGCGCCTTGCCCAGGTATTTGCAACGCCCCGGCTTTGCCAAAAAGGAACCGGCCGGTAAATCTGCTGCTTTTTAAACGCCGCCGGCCCGGGCAGGCAAACATTCCGTTTTAATAAGGCCCGGAAGGCTGGGCCGATTTACGAGTTTCCCAGGTAAGCGATCACTTTCAGTTCGACGGCAATCGGGGTAGGCAGACGGTTGATTTCCACGGTAGTGCGGCAGGGCTGATGATCCCGGAAGTACTGGGCGTAAATGCGGTTAAATGCGGCAAAATCATCCTGCATATTGGTTAAAAAAACGGTCACATCAACAATATTCTCCCAGGCCGCGCCGGCGTCTTCCAAAATATAGGAGACATTTTTAAACACGGCGCGGCACTGAGCCTCGATATCATAAGAAATGATATTTTTCTGATCATCCAATCGCACTCCCGGGATTTGATCGCTGCCTCGCTGCCGCGGACCCACCCCGGAGAGGAACAGGAAATCTCCGGCGCGGCGGGCGTGGGGATAGAGTCCCACCGGTTCCGGGGCCCGCGGGGAGTGGTGTTGCCGAGAATCTTTCACAATAACCTCCTTGCTGCATCAGGGAATGTTAGAGAAGGCCCGGTTCGGCGCCAGTTTACGGGCCATGGCCAGATGCTGTTTTGCCAGGCGCTTTTTGCCTGTGCGGGCATAACTGCGCGCCAGGAAATAGTGGAAGCGGGCCAATTCGGAACGGTATTTTTCCCGGGCGGCCGATTTTGCAAGGGCGGCCCTGCGGCTGCGCCGTTTTTTTCCCGGCTTTTCAAGCGCATTGTTGAGATAGGTTATTGCCCGGTCAAACTGGCCGTGCTTATAATAGGCGACCCCCAAATAACCGTCAATAAAATCCGGTTGGGGGTATTCCGACTGCAAGCGGTCGTGCAGCCGGCGCACCCGCGCTAAACTGGGGCGCTTGCGGTTGGTTTCTGCCGCCAGGCGGATCAGCAAGTCCAGTTGGTTCAGCCTGGCCAGCTTTTCCCGGGATTGAGAGGCTGCCGGCGCCCCCTTCTCTGCAGCGGCCGCCTCTGCCGCCAGTTGGTTGTAATCGCTTTGGAACTGCGCCAGGGAGCTGTTTTCTTCCGCGGTCCGGGCAACCTCCTGCAAATCATTCAGGATGCTGTCCGGCTCCACAATGGCGCGGATTTTTACCGACACGGCCATGGTCTCCCCGACCGGCTCGGTGGTCTCTTCCAGAATTTCCGTTTTTATAAAGGCGGAAGCGTAGGATTGGATTTCCTGATCGGTGAGTTGGAAATTTTCCACGGCGCTGCGGGCGCGCACCAGGGTTCCGGCTTGTTCAATTACCTGCCGTTTGGCGTCTAACAGCGCATATTGACGGGCGTCGCTGCGATTGTCTTTATCGCCCATAATAAAACGGCCGGTAGCATAAAGCGTATCCGCCTCGGCGGCCTGCGCGGCCCTGGCAATCATCCCTCCCAAAAGAGCGCACATTAAAAATACCGGCATGACAAAACTCATGGTATGACGTATCATCGCTATACTCCTGCTTAAATTCCCGGCGGGAGAAAGTCGGCTTATCTCCCCCGATGACATTGCTGAATGAAATACGTTTTTCTCCTCCCTGTTTTCCCCGGGCAGCCGGGAAAATGAAGAGAGGGGTAAAACCACAATTCACTGCCCTTCCCCGTCCCATTGTGCCTGGCAACACCCGGGCGGGAGACTCCTGAAAACTGTATGGCAAAGAAAAAAGAAATGTTTGGAATACTACATTATCGCCGCCCGGAATTCAAGTAAAAAACAAGAGCGGCGCAACCGCCGGGATCACTTTGCCCAAGTCTGCCGGGCTGTGTCACAACTTCACCGGATATCGGACAATATGACACAGGAGCGCTTTTAGACTAATTTTACGTAATCATTGTAAAATTAAAGGGTTATAGCACTTCTAAAATACTGGCACTGTTTTTGTTGTAGGTTAAGACGCTTAAAAGCGAAGGAGGCAATGATGCTGTATGAACGGGTCTATCATCGAATTCGGACGCCCCGGTTTTCGGGATGGGGAATTCCTCTGCTTGGCGGCGTATCCCTGATCCTGATGGGCGTATTAATTATTTTGGTTCCGGAAATTCTGGCGGCCTTTTTTGCCGTCCTGTTCTTTTTAGCCGGAATCGGTCTTATTTCTCTGGCATTGACCATACGAAAGAGCGAAGATTGGTTTGACCGGAACACGACGAACTATTATTGGTAATGAAAGGAATGATGAGCTATGGCAATTAATCCGAAAAGCATAGAAGATGTACACATCCCGGAGAAGCTTCCGGTAATTACAGTGCGCAACACCGTATTTTTTCCGCATCAGTTTATTCCGCTGGCGATTGGCCGGCCCAAGTCTCTGCGGTTGATTGAACACGCCCTGCGCGAAGATACGCTGATCGGCGTGGTCACCCAGAAAGACGGCCAGATTGACGACCCGGAATATGACGATCTCTATTCCGTGGGTACAGTCGCCCGTATTTTAAAGGTGATCGACCTGCCCGACGGGAGCAAGAGCGCCTTCATTCAGGGCGTCAGCCGTTTTAAAATTGTAGAGTTTGAACAATCCGATCCTTGTTTTACCGCCCGGATTGAACCGCGGGAAGAGATCGAAGCGGAAGACGATCTGACCAGCCACGCCCTGGCTACCAACCTGAAGAATCTGTTCCAGCGCGCTTCAGATATTGCCCCGGAGATCACCACGGAACACCAGGCCATGATCGCCAACTTGAATGAACCTTCCATTGTCTGCGATTTGATCATTGCTTTTTCCAACGTAAGCGTGGC
>JAJRYW010000212.1 GCA_024275555.1 Calditrichota bacterium
AATGAAATAGACGCCGGGCAATAATTCCGCCCGGTACGACAGCACCTGCACTGATTTGGGCTTGCGCCCGGCAGGAATGGACAGGTGAACAGCGACCGCCGGCAACCGGGGCGCCCCGGGTTGACTGATCTGCTCGCTCCCCGGGTAATCAATCCCGGTGCTGCCGTCTTTAGCCGTTCGCAGCGTCAACAGTTCTTGATCAAAATTAAAAGTGTAAGTTTGCTGGGCCCGGAGGGCGGGGCGCCAGGCAAAAAACAGCAGTATTGCGGAAATCATCATCCGGCGTAGATAGGCGGCCATGCCAATCTCCTGACGTATTTTCTATGCATACAGTCTCTTGATTGCGCTGGGAATCTATATATGCAAGTTTTTGGGCGCCCGATTACTACATTCCCCAACAGGCCAGGCTGGGCATAACAGATTACACCGATCAACGTGATGATTATTTGAGCGCTATTACTTACTCGAAAACACAGGCGAAAGTGAAACATGATTCGCACCGAATTTATGCTTTCCGCCCTAATTTACAAAAGGTTTACCAGAAGAGATACGATTTCTTTACAAGCAAATACGGGTCGGCGCTGCTGCTCAGCGGCCGGCATCGAAACGGTGAATGGGTGGGCGAAGGAATCGCATTTTCATTTGTTTTGAAGAAGGCCGCACACTAAATTTGCCTCGCTTTTTCAGACGCGCGGGTGGCGGAATTGGCAGACGCGCTAGATTTAGGATCTAGTGCCCGAGAGGGTGTGCGGGTTCGAGTCCCGCCCCGCGTACCAGCTTTTTTATGTGAAACGGTTGTGTAATCATTTGCCCACGACACATGCAATAAAACTTAACATCTTTTTCTTTTCGTCTCCATTGATCCGGCTTATTTAGGCGCGTAGGGCGGCAAATCGCCTCCCGGCCGGGATTATCGATTTAAAAAATGATTTACGATTTCCGAACGATCATGAATCTCAAATCGTCAATCAACGGTTTCGGAGAAGCCTCTTTTTCCGACGGAGTCCCGCAAAAGCTTCGCCCCCTGGGGGCTTTCCATCGATACTCCCGGTTCGCCCGAAAATCGATTGAGGCCCTGAATGGGGCTTGTTTTGATCAAAATCATTTTAAAAACTATCATTTGTCATTGTTCCGGGGATTCCGGTTTGCCAAATTTGTTATCGAACAGGGGGTGAATCATGGCAAATCCAGAACATCTCAGCATCTTTAAGAAAGGCCGGGAGGCCTGGAATCTCTGGAGGGAAGAGCATCCGGAAATCCACCCGGATTTAAGCGGGCTCTCGGCGCCGGAAGCGGACCTGGACGGTTTCCATTTTGAAGCTTGCGACCTTTCCCGCAGCGATCTCCGTAAATGTCGGCTCCGGCAATGCTGTTTCCGGGAGAGCGACTTGTTTCAGGCTTATTTAAGCGAGACGGATTTATCCGGAAGCGATTTTGAAGCGGCGGTGCTTCGCCAGGCCGACCTGCGAAACGCACAGGGACTGGATGTTAATTTCCGCAAGGCCGGTTTAAACAGCGCCCGTTTGGAAGAGGCCGTGCTGGAGGAGAGCAATTTCTATGGGGCCGATCTGAGCCAGGTAAGCGCCTTTCGCTCCAACCTTTCCCGCAGTAATTTCTCCGACGCCGATCTCAGCAAAGTCGATTTCCGGGAAATTGACGCCGAAGATTGTCAATTTCTCAACGCCGATTTGTTTAAAGCCGACTTGTCGGGCTCCGAATTGTCCCGCTGTGATTTCAGCGGGGCCAGCCTCTTTGAGACCCAATTGGGCCAGTGCACCCTGAAGGAGGCGGTTTTTGCCAACGCCAAAATGGCCGGCGCCTATCTCTACCGGGCAAATCTGAAAGACGCCCTGCTCACCTTTGCCGATTTGAGCAGCAGTTGCCTGGTCGAGGCTTCCCTGGACGGGGCCGACCTGCGCGAGGCCATTTTAGTGGAAGCAAACCTGGAAAAGGCCATCCTGGCAAACTGTCTTATTCACGGCGTCTCGACCTGGAAGGCAAAATACGACGGAAGTATGCAGCGAAACCTGATCATCTCCCGCTATGATGAGCCGGTGATCAAGGTGGATCAGCTTGAGATTGCCCAATTTATTTACCTGCTGCTCTACAACCCGGCCATCAAGTCGGTGCTGGATAAGCTGACCACCCGGATTGTCTTAGTGCTGGGGGATTTTGACGGCCGGGGAGAGGATATCTCCGATGCGATTCGCGAGGCGCTCCAAAAACGGGAGCTGATGCCGGTGTTTCTGCACTTTCGGGAATACTCCGGGGCCTACGCCCATGAGACGGTGGACGCCCTCGCTGATTTGGCCCGTTATGTGATCGCCGATGTGAGCGGCGTGGAAAGCATTCCCGCGGAACTGGCCGCCACTATCGAAAGCCGCCGTCATCTGCTGGTTCAGCCGCTGCTGCAATCCGGGCAGGAGCTTTGGAGGATGTACGACTTTATCGCCAAATACAGTTGGGTGCGCCCGCTGATCCGCTTTAAACGGGAAGAATTCCCAGCCCTGATTGACAAGGAAATCCTCCCGGCGCTGGAGGCGGCGATACGGTAGCAAAGATAGCAGCTCAATAAGTTTAAAATTTATTGTCGTATTGCGATCTCTGGTTTAATTTTATAGGAACACCTAAGATGATCAGATGTTGTGTTTCTGTTCTTAAGTTTTTTTTGATACCGGTTCTCCTGTTTCAACTTTCTTCCTGCAAGTTAGTGGAAGAGCCGGAGGAAATTCAGCCGCCGGAGGTTCAGGAAGGGGACATCATTCCCTTTCAGCAATGCACGGAGAAACCGGTACTTTTAGAATCTTACGATCCGGTCTATCCCGATAGCGCCTTACAGGCAGGTATTGAAGGTACCGTTGTCGTGAGCGCCCTGGTGGGAATTGACGGGTTTGTTGAAGAAACCGAGATCGCCTTATCCATTCCCGGGTTGGATTCTGTTTCAGTGGATGCTGCCAGGAGGTACCGATTTATACCTGCGAAGTATCACGATATATTGGTGAGGGTGTGGGTAAGTATTGTCTTTTCTTTTAAACTTCCATAATTCTACCGGGCAGAAGCCTGGTGTGAATGAGAAAAACTCCCATAACATTACCACCAGGCTAAAGCCGCGGTGATAATGATATTCGCCTGCTTCTCATTGACACCGGCGCTTCAGCCCGGTGATTTTCAAGCAGAAGTAAGTAAGTGTAACCGTTTCAACGGTTTCCCCCATCGTGTTGTATTAGAAAGCGTTGAAACGCTTATATTGGTTTATCCTGGTTCCCTCACTTCACCGGGCTAAAGCCGCGGTGTTAATGATATTCGCCTGCTTCTCATTAACACCGTGCTTCAGCCCGGTGGTTTAGTGTGTGTGGAAGTCTTTTTAACCGTTTCAACGGTTTCCCACGTTAATCTTCTTTGTAGACCACCAGCCCGTGCTTCTCGATAAAAAGTGTATACTCCTCCTGGAAACTCCTCCTGCGGTGATGCTCTCCCTGATTAGCGATATAATTTGCGACAGAGGAAAGCTGAGAGTGCGATACGGAAAACCCGGCATATCCTCTCCTCCAGGCGAATTTGCCTGGTATCAAATCCTTTTTGTTGATCCACCGGGAAGAACTGCCTTTGAACAATTGGAAGGCATCTTCGATGGATAGACTGGTTGGCAAATCAATCAGGGCGTGTACGTGCTCCGCATTGACGTAGTTGATTTTCATGTAAATATCTTTTTCCGCCGCATAACCTGAAAGGAATTGGGAAACTTGTTTGCGGGCTTCGCGTGGCAGCAGTTTTTCTCTTCGAAGAGTTCCCCAGATCATGTGCAGCCAGCAGCGGGTGTAGGAGTGTTTAGACATAAGGTTGCCTCCCGTTGTTTTTGGAAAGCGTTTGCCAACCCCAATGCCAAGGTCGCCACGTTGTGGCGGGGCTCTGTTGGAGCGGCATCCCGTTGGGAGAAACGCTTAATTAGCTTATTCGTACAGTTTGTTTCACCGGGCTGCCGCGAAGCGGTTCCGTTGGAAAAACCGCGCTGTTAATAACATTCGCTTGCTTCTCATTGACACCGGCGCTTCAGCCCGGTGATTTTCACACGGAAGAGAGTAAGAATTAACCGTTTCAACGGTTTCCTATGTTCCACAACCGTGGTGTAGCCT
>JAJRYW010000213.1 GCA_024275555.1 Calditrichota bacterium
CAAACACCTATCAAGACACAGCGAAAATAAAAAAACGAGTGCTGGCAATAACGGGGTAAAGCAAAAACGTGACATCTTGTCACTAAATAATATACATTTTCCCGTTTATGAATTAATCAGGCTAGAGATCTTCCCACCACCAATTGCTTTGATCTATATTCTGTAATCCTTGATTGATTTCATCCAAGTCTATCGCTTCTGGGTCATATTGCCCGCCCCACCACTCAACATAGGATTCGTGCTCTTCATGCTTAGGGTCTTTCATGGCTTCCAAAAACTCTTCGAATCCCCAGATCCCGCCAACGTCCTCTGGTGGACAGGCTCTTTTTCCTTTCACGCAGTACGGATATTTCACTTTGGGATCAACCGGTAAGATTTTCTCTACAACGATCTCATGCTCCCAACTGTCACCAAAATCATATTCGTAGATAAATTTACTTTGTTCGGTCGGAGCGATCTCTGCCAGTCGATATTTTCGCTCATCGATTACCGGTTCCCAATCTTCTTCACTTGGTATGCTGTAATATTCTCCCCCTACAATGAATTGGTGCAGATGACTGTTCGTCCACCCCATTGCAACCTGAATAATCTTATGCAAATCGAACAGATTAGCACCGCTAGAAACTAACAACCTTCTCCAGATTGGTGGTTTACTGTACCGTAAAGTTACTTTAATTTGGTATATTTTGTTGCTTGAAGACATGTCTCTTACGTTCCCTTTCTTATTGAAACGAATTTAGCCAGCTAACATACTACTATGCTCTTAGGTTTCATATTCCCCGTTTCCTAAATGGCGGCAATTCCCGGATTCTGAGGGTGTTATTCCACCTCGCAGCATTTATTTACACTGCTTGCCTCAAGGAGAGGGTTAATTTGTTTGAATATACTCAACCAGGGGAAAATTGTCAAATTTCATTGCAGGTTTCAGAATAAAAATTAGCGACGATTGAAAATTAACCGTTGCCTTTTAAAACCTTTATGGCGTAGGGTCTTCACAGCAAATTTATAAACAGCCATGTCCACTTCCGTCAGAAATATCTAACGCCAGAGTCCTATTACGAATACCTGCTCAGGCAATATTCTTAATCACCACCAAAGTCTGGGCGTCGTGGCTGGGGGCAGAGCTGCGAAATCTTAAAATGATATTCGCTCGCCGGTTTCCGGCCGGGTCAGATCAACCGGGCCTCCAAGGTTCACTCACGGTCGGAATTTTTTGATTTCTAACTCCTTGATAACCCGGTAATGTTTATCATTCGCCGTTAAAAGCGGAATGCCGCTGGTAAGCGCCGTAGCAGCGATTAATGCATCGGCCAATTGCAAGGTATGACTCAAATAGTGTCGCTCGACAAAGAAGATGGCTTTGGCGGAAATTTCTTCGTTGATGTAGACAATTTTGCTGTTCCATTGCCGCAGCGCCTTCCGTATGAAGCGGCCTTTCCTCAGCAATTTCAGGTATTCTTCTACATTTTGTATTTGATCGTTATCCTTCCAGATACCAAACAACGCATGCCCCTCCTCCTCAGCAACCTTTGGCCGCTTTTCGATAGGAACCAGTTTCGCGTAAGGCTTGCCTCGATAAGTAATGACGATTTCTTCACCCCGATTCGCCGCTTCCAGCAGTTCTTTTGAATAAAATCGCAAGTCTTTTGCGGTTGCTTTCACACTACCCTCAGTTGTTTAAGTTTACACTATAGAATATAAACTCTCTGTTCGATTGACGCTACTAAATTGTTGGGAGAGTAGGCTGTTTGCAGGGACATTATCTGCTTGTTGCTCTATGATGGACGACCTGAAGGAATTCCGGTGAGGGTATTGAATGGAGTTCGGTGCGGCGCTATAGATTTATATTCATAGAAAATATGCTATTTAACGTCATCACCCGTAATTAAATAGTATGCTTCCCAAACTTCATCAATTATGCCACAATTTCCCCACTCGCCATAATTCTTTAATTCAGAAATCATTTTCCGATTATTTTCTTTTAACCCGGCGACCGTCTGAAATAAATCCACAAATTTATCCAGGGCTTCGATAACTAATTCTTCAAAAGGAATATCGTTCATCCCATATTCATTCAACTGATACAAAATACCACTTATAGTCTTCCACAACACCTTTACTTGAAAATCCGGCTCCGTTTTTTCAACTTGTTTTAGAATCTTCTTTAATTCCCGGCTTATCTCATAAGTCGAGAAGCCATCGCTTTCACATCTGTTAAAGATCCTATCTATTGCTTTCTCGAACGACCTAAGGCTCTTGTCATCATCAATAGATAGTTGTAATAGCAATTCCCGCCTGATTGTGGAGTGATTTTCTGAGAATGTAAGAATCATTTTAATAAGTTCATCTTTGGATAATTTGGATAACTTTTTACTCATTGCCGATTTAAGATCATTTTGTTTTTTAAGCTCTGTTAAATATTTGTCTTTATTTTCTAAAAAGTATAACAGAACAGCCACAATATGCTTACATGGATAACCGTCAAAAGGGCAGTTGCAATTTGCCTGCAGATAGCCTCGATTACTCCATACTTCAACATCATAAAAACCATAACTGCCCTGAACCATAGCCTGGAAAGTAAATCGCTTGGGATCATATTGGAAGTCTTCCACCATGTCATCACGAAAATAATCGACACCACGGCGATAGATGACCTCACCGGCAAATTCTTTTATTCTCTCTTTGGATAAATTTGCTAACTTCATCATAACACTTCCTCCGAACAATAAGTCTCTGCCCCAAAAAGATCGCTATTTCAGGAAATATTCTTCATCACCACCAAAGTCAGGTCGTCGTGGGTGGGGGCGGCGCCGCGGAACTGGGCTAAGGCCGAAAGGATATGCTGCCGAACCGCCTCGGCCTCCCGGCCGGCCTGTTCGATGATGATCTTTTTCAGCCGCGCTTCACCAAATTCGACTTCGGCCAGGTTGCGCGCTTCCACCACGCCGTCGGTATAAAAACAGAGCAGGTCGCCCGGCTGGAGGGCAATTTTTTCCTCCTCCAGCGCCTTCTCGAACTGCCCGTTCTCGGGCATGCCCACGCCCATCCCCTCCGGGGTCAGTTCCAGGCATTGCCGGGTTTCGGCGCGGTACAGCAAGGTGGGCATGTGCCCGGCCCTGGCCCAGGTAATCAAGGTCGCCGAGTCAATCCGGGCCAGCGACATGGTGCAAAAAGAGTTGGAGTTCAGCAAAGGCCGCAGTTGCCGGTTCAGCTCTACCAGTATTTTTTTGGGCTGCCGATGAAGCGTGCAGAGGTTTCGCAGAATCGCCTGAACCTGAACCATGTGCAAAGCCGCTCCCATCCCTTTGCCGGAAACATCGCCAATGGCTAAAAAGACCGGCAGGGTTTTCCCGGGAGCGCCCAGGAAATCAAAATAATCTCCCCCGACTTCCCGGGCTGCTTCCGAAAAACAGGCAATGTCCAGGCCGGGTATCGAGGGCGGCTGTTTGGGCATCAAGCCCATCTGGATGTCCCGGGCAACTTCCAATTCGTCTTTAGCGGTCACCTTGTCGGCCAGTTCAAAGGCTACCAGCCCGTTGAGGAGCAGGAATGAAGTAATCACCCAAAGCGTGTTTCCAGTATTTAAACCGGCTACGAACAGCAGCAGGGTGACGGCATAAAGCAAACGCCGCGCCGGGGTGAGCTTGCGTAAAAACGCTTCGAACAGGCGGAAAATTAGCTTGATTGCTCTCATCAGCTTGCCCTGCTGCTGATCCGGCTGCTCCACATCCCGCAGGTAAAAATCGTACACTCCCACGGCGTCGCGTTTCACCAGCCGCTCGATTTCGGTCAGGCTCAGGTCGCTGGTAAAGAGATCAAAAATACGTTTGAAAGAGTTTTCTACTTTCCCTGGCATCGCCTCTCCAGGTGATGATTGAAATTCGCAAACCATTTATTCATGAATAAATTTCCTAAGCGCTTTTGCGCAAAACCCCGCAAGGGCTAAAGTTGGGCTTTCCGGGGCAATTGTGCAAGGGCAAAAGAGAATATTCCCGCGTTTCCCCGGTTGACTTGAAGAAAAATCATCCCTACCTTTGCCGCCAAAAACGGAACACAGTCGAGAATGATATTGAGCCCATGCACACCCTCATCCAGCCGCTAAAAAAATTGTTTCCCCGGCGCAGCGCCGTCATCACAATTGAGGTGGAAGCGCCGTCATCGGCCAACCGGGAGCCGGTCTATATCACCGGGAATCATCCTGTATTGGGAAACTGGGCGCCCGGCCGAGTCGCACTCAACAGAGATGATAACGGGCATTGGTCAGGCAAGTTTCCGTTGCCGCGCGGATATTTGCTGGAGTTTAAAATCACCCGCGGCGACTGGGCCAGCGAGGCGACGGATCAATCCGGGCGGCCCTACCGGAACTATACTTATAAAGTGAGGGGGGATGACCATATCCGGGTGGTGGTGCACGGCTGGAAAGATCGCCGCCGCAACAGGGGCGCAGCCGGCAATGCACCTCCCGGCGCCGGGAGCGGGCAAATTATTATTCATCCCCGGATGACCGCCCTGGGATTAGCCCCGCGGGACGTTATTGTCTGGCTGCCCCCCGGTTATAAGCGCACCAAAAAGCGCCGCTACCCGGTGCTCTACATGCACGACGGGCAAAATCTTTTTGACCCGGCAACTTCTTACACGGGAATCACCTGGCGGGTGGGAGAGACGCTCTCCCGGCTGATTGCGGAAAAACAAGTTAAAGAAGTCATCGTGGTGGGCGTCTACAATACCGAGCAGCGGCTGGAAGAGTATTCCTGCTCCGATTTGGGAACACGTTACCGGCGCTTTGTGGCGGAACAGCTCAAGGAGTTTATCGATAACGAATACCGCACCCTGGCCGACCGCCGCAACACCGCCGTCATGGGCTCCTCGATGGGCGGGCTGGTTTCCTTCCTGACGGCCTGGGAGCACTCGCAGACTTTCTACCAGGCCGCCTGCCTCTCCCCGACTTTTATATATGATCGCTCTCGGGCCATAAAATACCTGCGGATCAGCCCGCCGCCGGCCTTTCCCATCCGCATTTATTTGGACTGCGGCGGGCGGGGCGGGGAAAAACGGCTCTATCGCGGCTGCAAACGGGTGATCCGCTACTTACGCCGAAAGGGATTTATGGAAGGCTCCGGCTATATGTTCCGCTATTTTAAAGATCATGAACATTCCGAGCACGCCTGGGCCTCCCGGCTGCACATTTCGCTCCGCTTTATGTTTGGTGTGGATGAAGGGAAAGGCTGAGGCGGAGGCTGAGGCTGAGGCTGAGGCTGAGGCTGAGGCTGAGAAAAATGGTTAAATTTCAATAACGATCCAAGTCTTTTCCTTAGCCTACGCCCCAGCCTTAGCCTTTTACTTTTACTTTTCCTTAGCCTACGCCTCAGCCTTAGCCTAAATAATCATCGCATCAACACCATCTTTCGCGTCTGAGAAAAGTCGCCCGCCTTGAGCCGGTAGAGGTACACCCCGCTGGCAGCCGGCTGACCGGCATCATCCGTTCCATCCCATTGCACGGAGTAGTTTCCCGCAACCCTATGTTCATTTACCAGCGTCTTCACTTCTCTGCCCAACAGATCATAGATTTCCAGCGTTACAAATTCGGAATTCACAATTCTAAATTCAATATTGGTTGCCGGGTTAAAGGGGTTGGGATAGTTTTGTCGCAACTCAAAGCTCACCAGGGCGTTTTGATCCGGTTCAATCCCGACGATTGGCGCCGTGCGGTGCAAATCCCGGTAAAAAGCGTATGCGTCCTGGATGTTCGATTTCAACTCCGCCACGCTGGACAGGTAATCTCCGCCAATTCCCCCGGCAAGGGCTACCACCATCTCCTGCATTTCCCCATTGGCAAAGTTAATCGGGCCGCAGCTTAACACGATCCTCCGGTCGCCGGGCTGCAGATTGGTTCCGCAGTTGTCCAGGTCCCCAGTACCAGCGACCGGGTCTCCATTTAATGGGAAACGTGTGGGGCGGCCTTGCAGTGGGCCACAACCGTGCAGATACGGCTGCTGGATAAGAGAATCGGTGATTGGCAGGTAGCCGTTCTGCATATTATACCAGGCAATTGTGCCTTCATAATACCCGAGGGGCGGATCCGAAATTGTGGAACCGGCGGCAAAATAGGCAAAGGAGGTCATGCCCAGGTTGCGGTGACGGGGATATTTTTCACCGGCAAACAGGGCGGTATCCTGGGGATTTCCGGTAAAGACCATGGGGCCCTGCACCAATCCATAGCCCCCGGCGGCCGGGGCTAAGCCATGCTGCAGGTAATCCGCATCCACCGGGTCTCCGTTGTAGCCATAAGCAATGTTGAGCACGCTATCACAACCGGCCAGGTCATTGGTGTAGTCGCCGATATCCGGATCAGACCACATGGAGAAAAACATCGAGTCCACCGCGAATCCGGAGTAATTGAAGATGCGGTAGCGCCTGAAAGCCAGTTCGGTTAACCCGGTTCCGGTTTTGTATCCCCACATGGTAATTTGCAGTTCCAATCCGATGGGGAGGGAACCGTAAAGACCGCTAGTCAGGACTATATCGACATCATTACACACAGTCCAGATCACCTGGTCGGCCAAAGCCAGGCCGGGTTCTTCTACTTCTCCAACCTCTTGCACCCCGTTATTGTTGAAGTCGATCCAGAGGCCCGGAGTATAGCTCCCGTTCCGGTCAACATCATAATAAGGCGCCCCCAAATCCACCGGCCATTCGTTCCAATCTAAAGCGTACTGATCCAGCACCGCCTGGGCCATCTGCGGGGTTACCTGTGAGGTGTCCACCCCGTTCAGTTCGGCGGCGTCGCGGATCACCTCCGGATCGCTGACCGTCAGTTGCTGCCAGTCGCGACGCACCCGGTAAATTCGGGCGCGGGGATCGTTGGGGTCGATTGGAACGGGAGGATTAACCCCGTCCCCCGGTGTAGCAATCCATCCCGGCTGGGTTCCGGTGCGATAGGTTTGGCCGCCCACCCGCAGATCGGGATTACTATCCTGCACCCAGCCGCCCCAGATAATACCGTCTGCGTAAATGATATTTGCCGTCCCACGGGGATACCACACTCCAGCATTTGCAGTAAGCGGGTCCCGGCTCCCCGATCCGTTGCTCTCGATCCAACCGGCCCAATTGCCGATATTCAGCATCGTATACGGCGGAGCGCCAAGTATAGAGGTTAGCCCCGAGGGGCGGCGGCCCTGTCCCTCTTTGCCGAAACCAATCCCGCTTGTTCCGGCAATAAAAATGATCAGAAAAAGAAGAGTGGAACATGGAAAAAAACGTAACATCATACACCTCCTCAGTTAAATGATGACAAGCTCATCCCTCAAGCTGAGATTTGTGGTGATTCCCTTGGCAATAATGTACAAAACTTCAGGTAATCTGAGAATATTTTTTTTCAATTCCCTTTGGCTATCAATGGTGAGTGGTGAGTGGTGAGTGGTGAAGATTTACTCGTTACTCGTTACTCGCCCCCCCAAAAAAATGCCGCTTCCACTAAAAAGCTCTTGCATTTTCAAATTAAGGCAATGTATATTTGAAACGTTTGATATTAACCAAATCTTATTTTGATATGACGGCTCAGGAAAAAATCAAGCGGGAAATGGTGCAAAGCTTTGGCGACGCCTACCAGGCGTTCGGCCTGAGCAAATTGATGGGCCGGGTGGTGGCGCTGCTGATCTTCTCCGAAAAACCGCTCTCCCTCGACGAGATCACCCAGCAGTTAGAGATGAGCAAAGGGCCCATCAGCCAGATTACCCGCCGTTTGATTGATCATCACCTGATTCGCAAAGTCTGGACCCCCGGAACCCGCAAAGATTACTACGAGATTGAGCCGGAAATTTTCGGCAACGCCTTCCGCAACAACCTGCAACTGATCAAGCGCAACACCGAGATTGCCGCCACGCTTAAGGAGCAGGTCCTTGCTACGAACGAAGAAAAGTTAAATACACTTCACAAAAGACTCATCGAAATGGAGACATTCTACCGCCTGATGGAAGAGCATTTCCGCAATTTTTTGGACGCCTGGCAGACCGAACGCGCCAAACTCTATCAGGAATGATGCTGCGCCGGGGAAATCACTTCGGCCCATTTTGCACGAAACAATGTTTGCAATTTTTCAAACGATAAAAACACAAGGGAGCAGATATGGCCCGCCTTAACCGGAAAATCGCCTTGATTACCGGCGCCGCCCGGGGAATCGGATTGGCAACCGCAAAGCTGTTCGCTCGCGAAGGCGCTGTCGTCTGCCTGGCAGATGTTGATACCGAGCGAGGTGAAGCCGCCGCCGGGGCCATCCGCGACGAAAACCTCTCCGCCCGCTTTTTCCCGATGGATGTGACCGATTTTGAGAATGTTTCCCGGGCTGTCGAGCAAATCAAAGAACAATTCGGACGCATCGACATCCTGATCAACAACGCCGGGATTACCCGCGACGCGACCCTGCTGAAAATGACCCCGGAACAATTCCAGCAGGTGATTGATGTAAATCTGAAGGGCGTGTTCAACTGCACCAAGGCGGTGGCCCCGTTGATGGCAGAACAGGGTTACGGTCGCATTCTCAACGCCTCCTCCGTGGTGGGAATCTACGGAAATTTCGGACAAACTAACTATGTAGCGACCAAAGCCGGGGTGATCGGCATGACCAAAGTCTGGGCGCGGGAGTTGGGCCGCAAAGGCATTACCGTAAACGCGGTGGCCCCCGGATTTATCGCCACAGAGATGGTCGAGACTATCCCGGAAAAGATTATCGAGATGCTCAAATCCAAAACACCGTTGAACCGGTTGGGTGCACCGGAGGATATTGCCCACGCCTATCTGTACCTGGCCAGCGATGAAGCCGGCTTTGTCAATGGGGCCGTGCTAAGCGTGGACGGCGGAGTTACCATTTAAGCGGATTATGAGTTAAAAAAAATGACGCTGAAAAACGCTGATAATAGCAGAAAAACCAGGCTGTAGGGGCTTAGACTGTAGCAAGGTAGTGCTGTGTTAAAATTTGACATCGAAGCACCTACTCGATGAACTCACAGGAAATAATGGGTTTAAGTTACCCTACAACCTAAACTGCCCGAGTAGTTGCAAGCACTTTCAGCGAAAATCAGCTTATTCAGCGGCGATCTGCGTCAAATTAATTTGAACACATGATTGCCGTATTTCGCGCGCAATTGAACATTTCGAAGAAGGACACGGCTATGCCCAGAGCAATCATCGCAGGAACCGGATCGTATGCCCCGGAACGGGTGCTCACCAATCAATATTTTAACGATTTGCTTGGCGAGGATGTGGGAAGCTGGCTGGAGGAGAATCTGACCATTCGCGAGCGACGCTGGTGCGCCGAAAACGAATCCACGGCCGATTTGTCGGTTCAGGCCGCCCTCCGCGCATTGAAATCCGCCAACCTGGCCGCCGATGCGCTGGATATGATTATCGTCGCCACCGACACTCCCGAGTATATTTCCCCCTCCACCGCCTCGGTGGTGCAACATCGTCTTAAAGCCAAAAACTGCGCTACTTTTGATCTGAACTCCGCCTGCGCCGGTTTTGTCACCGCCCTGGACGTGGCGGCAAAGTACATCGCCTCCGATCCGCGCTACCGGTGTATCCTGGTCATCGGGGCGTACGCCATGAGCAAGTACCTCGATTTGCAGGATAAAAAAACCGTCACCTTGTTTGCCGATGGGGCCGGCGCGGTAGTGCTGAGCGCCCGGAAGGAGGAACGGCAAGGCTTCCTGACCGGCGACCTCTGCACCGAAGGTCAATACCACGACTGGATGGGGATTTACGCCGGGGGAACCCACCGCCCGGTCGATGAAACAGTGCTGAAGGAAAAAGGTCACCTGCTCCGCTTTGTGCGCAAATTTCCCAGGGAACTCAATCCGCAGGTGTGGGAGCGCATGATTCGGGGCATGGCCGAACGGCTGGAGGTTTCCCCGCAAGAAGTTGATCATTACTTTTTTACCCAGATTAACATCAACAGCATTTACGAGACAATGGAGCGCCTGGAGGTTCCCCGCGAACGCGCCCACACCATCATGGATCGCTACGCTTACACCGGCTCGGCCTGCATTCCCATGGCGCTGGATGATGCGGCTCGGAAAGGTAAACTTCAGCGCGGGGATTTGCTCTTTCTGATCGGCTCCGGGGGCGGCCTGGCCTTTGCCAGCGCCGCCGTGCGCTATTAGAGCGATGGGTATGACCGCTCCGGTAACAACATGTGTTTATCATTTTACGAGGAGGCAATGACAATTTGCATATTCTTTCGTTTTAAAGAAACCGTTGAAACGGTTAGAAATGCTGTAAGTTCTTATTA
Source organism: Calditrichota bacterium (assembly GCA_024275555.1). Lineage (GTDB taxonomy): Bacteria > Calditrichota > Calditrichia > RBG-13-44-9 > J075 > JAJRYW01. The sequence continues at coordinate 10,286 of JAJRYW010000213.1, forward strand.
ACACCGGGCTTAAGCCCGGTGTTAATAAGAAGGTTTTGAAGAATAGCCGTTTCAACGGCTTATGGTTGTGCGATTTGATATGTGATTTAAAGAAGTATGTGATAGACTACACCCCAGCATCGAGGTAACCAATGAATAACATAGCTTCTCCGGAACTTGTCATGGCCGGTTGGGTGCTGATGATTGTCTACATGGCTGCAATTCTTTTTTTTGTGGTTCGCGGCGCCCGGCGCACCCGCAATATTGACGATTACGCCCTGGGAAGTATCGCCTTTTCTCCTATCGCGGTGGGCCTGGCCCTGGCTGCCTCGATGACCAGCGCGGCCACCTTCATCATCAACCCCGGATTTGTGGCGCTCTACGGGATCAGCGGCTTTATCTCCCTGGGGATCGTCATTCCCATTGCCGCGCTGGTCTCGCTGATCATCCTGACCAAAAGTTTCCGCAAACACGGCCAAACCGTCAAAGCGCTGACCATGGCGCAGTGGATCGGCAACCGCTATCAAAGTTGCGGCTATGCGCTCTTCTTCGGCTTTCTGTCGCTCTTATTGATCACCTTTATCGTGCTGATTTGCGTGGGGCTGACCAAGATCATCTCCAAAACGCTCAACCTTTCCGAGCTGCCCGTGCTGATCGGCATTGTCGCCTTCATCTTCGGATACATGATGTTCGGCGGGGCCAACTCGATGGTCTACACCAACACCATCCAGGCGCTGATCATGCTGGTGGTGGCCTTCATCGTGCTGGGCTCCGGGTATGAGCACTTTAGCAACGGGGTGCACGGTTTCCTGGAAAAACTGCGCCACATCGATCCCCTGCTGGCCCGGCCCACCAACCCGCAGAGCTTCCTGTTCCGCGACTATTTCGAGATCATCTTCTGCCAGTTGATCGTGGGCGCAGCGATTGTCTGCCAGCCGCACATTATCACCAAATCGCTGCTGCTTAAAACCGATCGCGATGTCAACCGCTACCTGTTAACCGGCGTGATTGTCGAGTTTATCTTCTTCTTAGTGGTTTTTGCCGGCCTCTATGCCCGGATCACCTTCCCGGATTTAACCGTCAACGGTGTGCGGCTGAAGATGGATGGGATTATGTCCGCCTATGTGGTTCAGCAATTCCCGGTCTGGATCGGGCTGATTGTGGTGATGGGCCTGATCTCCGCCGGCCTCTCCACCCTGGAAGCGCTCATTCAATCGCTTTCGACCACCATCACCGCCGATATCATCAAACCGCTCTTGGGAAAATTTTTCCCTGCTGATCCGGAGCAGCGCAACCATTTTGAAATCCGGCTCAACAAACTGGTCATCGCCGCCCTGGCGCTGGCGTCCATTCTTATTTCTTATGATCAGCTCCTGCATCCCAAACTCAGTGTAGGCATTTTTGCCCAGAACGGCGTCTACGCCTATTTTGCGGCCGCCTTTACCCCGGTTCTTTTCGGGGTTTTTCTGAAGGACGTTCCCAAATCCGCCCCGATTGCCGCCTCTGTGATCGCCGTTGTGACCCATTTCGGCATCTATTACGGGGGGCTGACGCCTTACATGCACACCCCGGTTCGCAATCCCGGGGTGCCGGCCGCGCTGGCCATCCTGGCCTCGACTGTCATCGCTTATGGGATTTACCTCTGGCAGCGCAAACCGGCCCAGGCGGCGGAAGCGACCTATTCGACCGGCAACCCGGTTCAAGGAGAGCAAAAATGAACCGACGTATCTTCGACAACACCGGCAATCCTTTTGACTGGGCGGCGCGCTGGGCGCGCTATTCGCCGGATAAAATCGCGGTGCGCGAGTATGAGAGCGGGCGCACCCTGGACTATGCGGCGCTTCATCAACAGGCGGAAAAACTGGCCGTCCACCTCCGGGAGCATTTTGGCCTCATCCGGGGAGATCGCATTGCCCTGCTGGCCGAAAACCACCTGGAACACTTTATCTTTTTCAGCGCGGCGCAGAAAGCCGGCTTTATCCTGGCGCCGTTCAACTACCGCCTGGCCCCCCGCGAAATCGATTTCCTGCTCCGGGACTCCCGGGCCAATTTGCTGATCTATGAATCCCGGTTCGAGCATCTTTTCAAAGGCTCACGCCATGCCGCCGGATTCCGGCTCTGGGCGCTGGAAGATGTGCAGCAATGGCTGAGTCAAATTCAGGATGAGCCGCTCCCCTCCCCTGTCGCGACAAAAATCCGGGAAGACGATCCGATTTTCATTCTCTACACCAGCGGCACTACCGGGTTTCCCAAGGGAACGCTCTACACCCATAAGATGCTCTTCTGGAACAGCATCAACACCAGCCTGCGCCTGGATTTGACCTCGGAAGACCGCACCGTGACCTGCTTGCCGCTTTTCCACACCGGCGGCTGGAATGTGCTCTCCACGCCGTTCCTGCACCACGGGGCCTATTTTTGCCTCACTAAGAAATTTGAACCGCAGGTCATTTTACAGCTATTGGATGAGGAGCGGGCTACCATGTTGATGGCCGTGCCCACCATGCTCAAGATGATGCAGGACGACCCCGCCTTTGCCCGGGCAAAACTGGATTCGGTGCGATTCTTCATCGTGGGCGGGGAGGCGCTGCCGCTGCCGGTCATCCGAACCTGGCACGACAAAGGCGTACCGATCCGCCAGGGCTACGGGCTGACCGAAGTCGGCCCGAACATCACCAGCCTGCACCAGGACGACGCCCTGCGCAAGATGGGCTCCATCGGGACGCCCAATTTTTACGTGCAAATCCGGATTATTGATGATGACGGCCAACCGGCGCTAACCGGTCAGCCCGGGGAACTGCTGCTCTCCGGCCCCATGACCACCCCCGGCTACTGGAAAAATCCCGGCGCTACCCGGGAAGCGCTGCGCGAGGGCTGGTTCCACACCGGCGATGTGGTGCGGCAGGATGAGGAGGGTTTCCTCTACGTGGTGGATCGCAAAAAAAACATGTACATCTCCGGGGGAGAAAATGTCTACCCGACCGAGGTAGAGAAGTTTCTCTTCACCCATCCCGACGTAGCGGATGCAGCCATTATCAGCGTGCCGGACCCCAAATGGGGAGAAGTGGGCAAAGCCTTTGTGGTCCGCAAAAAAGGGGCGAACCTCGATGAAGCAACCCTGCTGGACTACTGCCGGGGGAATCTGGCTAAATATAAAATTCCCAGGTACGTGGTCTTTGTTCCGGAACTTCCAAAAGGAGATACGGGCAAAATTGACCGGAAGGCGCTGCGGGCCTGGCATGAGAAAGGAGTAATACGTAAAACGTAACGAGTAAAACATCGAATAACAACGTGTTGCGTGTTGCGTAATCCGCAGTATGTAGCACGTTTAAAACTTTGTTCCACAACCACTAACCAATTGGAGGTGTTCTATGAAACGTTTAACGGTTACCGTGTTCATCGGGCTGATTTTTCTGGCCCTGATGAGTTTCGGGGGAACCGCCCTGGGGCAAGCCAGCGTGGATTCCATGCTGTATGAAATTGTGCAGACCAACCCGGATATCGGGGCCACCCCGCCTGATCCGGCCATGGGTTTTTGCAGCACCAACGGCGGTGCGCTGGGCTGCCTGAATCTGCAACGCTATGTGCGCACCGGGGGCGCTCCCGGAAACTCGCTGGTAGGCTCCTGGCTTTCCGCCGGGGATGATGTGGCGCCGCTGCTGGCCGGCCCGCCTTTCAACATCGACTCGCTCTATGCCGATTTCTACGACAACAGCACCTACCGGGTGCGCCAGGTGGACGCCAACGGCGCTTCTATCGAGCTGATCGGGGTATGGCAAGCCACTCCCAGCGGGTTTGGCAACATCTGGAATATCGTGGTCAACCAGAGCAGCCCGATTGTACTGACCAGCGAAGGCATTTTCGAAATCACCTCCCATCCGCTGGGCATCGATGATGAGAATCCGGCCCTGGCCAATGCTTTCCAGTTGAAGCAGAACTATCCCAACCCCTTCAACCCCGGCACGCAGATCGAGTTCACCATTCCCAGTCGCGCCCCGGTAAAACTGACCATCTACAACACCCTGGGAGAAGAAGTGGCCGTGCTGGTAAACGACGTCCTTCCGGCCGGGAATCATCAGGCCAGTTTCCGGGCCAATAACCTGGGCAGCGGAACCTACTTCTACCATATCCAGGCCGGAAAATACAGCGCCACCAAGAAGATGCTCCTGCTTCGCTAAACAATAATTTGTGGACCGAAATTTCCTGACAAACCAGGCCGGGAGGGGAGCATACTCTCTTTCCGGCCATAAATCCAAGTGTGAAGAGGTGTTTTATGGGTCAATCAAGGAAACCCGCTCTTGCGCGGTTGCAACTGCGGCTGCGCCTGCTGATCGCATTTTGCTGCATTTCCGGATTCATTTGGGCGCAAACGCCCTTAAAACCGCGCACCGTTCCCAAGAAAGCCGGCAAAGAATTTCAATACGTCGCCTATTTTTATACCCAGGCGGTGCTCAACAACATTTACGCCCGGAATGATTTTCTGAAAGGCCAGACGGTGGGACGGCTGTTCGGAGGCAATACCACTTCGACCCGCAAAGCGGAATCGGCCTA
>JAJRYW010000214.1 GCA_024275555.1 Calditrichota bacterium
AAAAATCGATCACCTTATTATAGACGCCCTTACCAGGCCCCACCGAATCCACGCTGCTGATGACCGCTGCCAGCGGGTTGTCTCCGGCTGCGGCTAATGCGATTTTCTCTTCCTCGCTTAAGGGAGCGTCGTCTTCCAGGAGGGTGTTGGTGTCGTCCCACTCCCGGAAAAAACGCACATCGTAGCTTATCCGTTTGCCAATCTTTGCCCCGGCGGATGAGACGCCTAAAAAATTGCGCCCATAACGCTGGAAATTGGTGGTGTATTCAAAATCCACTTCGATGCGGTTTTCCGAAGTGACCAGCTTTTTATTGGTAAAGGTGATCTGCGCCTGGCTGTAATCAATTACATAATCGTTGTTTTCCCCGCGCACCTGCAATACCCCGTCGATGTAAACTTTTTCCGTTCCGGCCAGCACGATGATATCCCGCTCGCCATTTCTTCCGGTGAGCAGGTAGGGCCCCTGGTTGCCTTCCTGCGCCAGGAACCGGTTGGAATGAAAAAATCCCCGGGAGGCCCCAAAAGTGACCTGCTGATGGGTGGCGCGGTAGTCGTTTTCCACCGTGATGCCCTGGAGCTTGCGTTGCAAATTGCCAAATAAAGAGTTTTGATACTGGAGATTGAAATCGCCCAACGTGCCGCCCAGGTAGGGACTTTTAATTTTTACAAAAACCTTGTCCACTTCCCGCAGGTTCTGAGTGTTGCCCTCCGGTTGAATGGGAGTGCTTTCATCGGTGAGGGCGGCCACAAGCTCCACATTGGGGGCAATTTGGCCGGAAAGCTGCAAGTTCAGGCCGCTGTTCAGGGTCAGGTACTGGTTGCTGCCGATTTCGATTCCCCGCACAATGCTGCCGCTCTTTTGCAGGTTGCTTTGATAAAGATCGATCTCTTCCAGGAATTTTGGCTTCACCTCCCGCGCAGTCGCCCGGGCGCTGTCAGAACCGAGGCTGTCCTCCGGCAGCGCCTTCAGTTCACGGTGAAAGTATTCCCCAATCATCGGGAAAGGATACTTGCGGTAGATGATCCGCAGACTGTCCATACCGGGCATCTCCTTTAACCAGGTGATCTGCCCCCGCCGGTAGTCGATGCGATAGTGCAGGTTGGAAGTGAGGGTGAAGTGCTTGAGATGCAGCCGCTCCGAACCGGGAATAATAAAGCGGTGCGGCAACTGGAAAGGCTTTTTTAACGAATCGGTGTGTACAAAAATCGTATCCGGGGGAACATCCAGCAGGATTTTAGGAAGCTTTTCCTGGGCATAGAGGGGCAGCCCCACACCGAAAATGATGTACAAAATGTAAATATAACTTTTCACGCGGCAACCGGGTTCAGTGATCTCCAGATTGGTAGCAATTGTGCAGCGGTTACCTCCACGGTTAGGGCGATGTTAAAAATAAGACTGCCAATTTAATCAACAATTGCGGTTTAATAAACGCTTTTTTTGTGAATATTTGCCAGATGCCGCTCTCTACGCACCCAGTCTATATTCGCCGTTGATTAGCACGCCTGCCCTGCCGAGGATTTATTTGGAAGGAGGAAGCTTTTTGGGAATGCATCGGCTGCCTGCCCCGCTCCAATGCCAACGGCGCCACGTTGTGGTTGGGGTGTCGGCGCCGCATCAACGCAGTTGATGCACTCCAAAGTTAGTGCGTTTTTTTTGTCGTTATTTGGGATATGTAAGAAAAGGGAGTTTTGCTATAAGGGGATATTTGTCAGGCTAATCGTATCACTTGTTAAGCCGGCGCCCTGCTAAGTTGATATTCTCGCTTTTTAACATAGCCTGACACTGTTCTGAAGTATTTCCTGGTAAAATAAGGTATTATGATCTTTGTTCTTGTTCCAGATAGAGATTTCCTTTAATACGGGGGAAATGCAAACACCATATTTTAAGGAAAATTTAGAAGATAAGTCACTCAGCTCTCGGCGGATATGGATGTCCGATTTGCGGACGATGATGAGAACGTCTAAATCCGAATAGGTAGATTGAGTCCCCTGAACGTAGGAGCCATATAAGTATACTGCGACCAGATTATCGTTCAGGATTTTCTTGGTTTCTTTTGCAAATCTTTTAACAATTTGTTGAAGATACTGGTCCATACTGGCCTTTTTTTACTCGAATAAAAGAATATTATCAAAAGGGGCAGTGGATGCAAATAAAAGTTTTATCATCGTTCTTAAATTCCAACCTTGTCTGCACTCTTGACCCTCCTTTTTGGGAAAGGAATTAGGGATTGTTCTCGTTTAAAACTTGAGTGATCGAACAGTTCAAAAATTCCGCTTAAAGATAAACAGCCCGTTGCGCATATCGCTTACGTAAATCAATCCATCCGGTGCAAAGGGATAGACCCCGAACGCGCCGACAAAATTATTGCTGGCGGCGGCGGAGGTGTCGTATTCGTATACCAACTTCAGTTGAGCAGGGTCGGAGATGTCGAAGATGCGCAGGCCGGCGGCATAATAAGCAACATATGCAAAATTACCAATCACGTAGATGTTGTGCACCAGCGACTGCTCGTCGGCAAACTGGCCCACCCGGGTAGGGTTGCCGGGGTCGCTGATGTCCCAAATGCTGATATCGGCCCCGGAAGCTTTGGCCAGCTCATCGCAAATATAGAGATAATTGCCGTCTTCATTGGGCCAGCCGGAGTGGTGATAGCTGATGGTCGGATCGGCGATAGTGGTCAGCAGCGCCGGCCGGGTGATATCGCTGACGTCCCAAACCCTGGTATAGCGGTTGGAGGGATTGAGGCCCCCGTGGAAATCGTAGAGCCGGTTGCCAACTACTGCCGCATCATGTCCCTCGCTGCCATTCTGCCAGACCAACTGTGGGTGAACCGGATCGGGATTGAGATCGTAGATTTTCAGCCCGCGCACTTCGGCAATCAAAAATCCGGTTTCGGTGATAAAAATATTGTGCGCATTGGGAAATTCGCCGACTACGGCTGGGTTTGCCGGGTCGGAGATGTCGGTGATCTTGCCCATGCCGTTGCTGCGCCCGGAAACGCCGTAGAGGTAGTTCTGCCAAACTTTAAAATCGAAACCGAAGTCGGGGGTTGCTACCAGGGCGATTTCTCCTGGCCGGCGGGGATCGTTTACATCGATGATGCTGATCCCGGAATCGACGCCAACCAGGGCGTAATGTTTGCCGTCTGCGGGATCGCTGTAACCCCACACATCGGTGTACGAGGAGTAGGAGAGAGGAAGGACGGCAAGCAGCTCGAACGGCTCTTCCCCGCTTAAAGCATCTTTATTATCTTTGCAGGAAAGCAAAATTAAAACCAAGACAGGCGCGATGAGGAACCGTTTCATAAAACTCCCGGTGGTTGGTGAATAGTTGCAGCGGAAGCTTGCTACCGGATCAGGTCAAATTGATAACAGCGGTTGGGGGAAAGGGCGTAAATGGATCGCTCGCCGGTTCGTTTTTGATAGCGCACTGCCACATCGATAAGCGGTTCTACGCGCTCGCTGAACTGAATGATCCCCACAAACTTAAACTGCGTTGAAAAAACAAACACTTGCGAGGATTCCCGGTCTACCACGTAGAGCCGCTGGTCCGGCCCCCAATGGAGGCCGGTAGGCTGGCTTAGCTGAGGATGGGTAAGAGTGGTGATAAAATTGCCCAGGTAGTCGAAAACGACCACCGCTTGCTGAGCCGGATCGCTGGCGAAAATGTACTTATTGGATTCCAGGGTGATTTGCACCGGGTCCAGTAATTGGCCGTAGGTTTCATCAATGCCGCCGAAGACCTCGATAGGTTCGTTGCCCCGGCCAAATTTGATGATGCGCTTCATACCGTCTTCCAGGAGAAACAGGTCGCCCTGGGGAGAAACCGCCACGCTCAGTACGCGGTCAAACTGGTAAGGTTCCGGCCAGACGGATCTCAGTTCGTTGAGAAAGTTGAAATTCTTATCATAGCGCACCACCCGGTTGTTGTTGTAGTCGGCGATGTAGATGTCCAGGGTGGCGCCGGCGCAGACGTCGCGGGGATCGTCAAACGCTTCTTCACCCCGGCCGAATCCGCCGATAACCCGGATTAGCCGGCCTTCCGGGGAGAACTTGAAAAGCTGGTGGCGGTCCCGGTCGACCAGGTAAATATTTCCGGCAAAATCAATATCAATTGCGCTGGCTTTGCCAATCTGCAGGCTGTCGCCCGGTTGGGGAAAACTGGAGGATAGCCGGTACGCCCCGGTTTGGGCGGTCAGGCTACAGGCTAAAAAGAACAAGCCGGCAAGGAGGATGCTGCGGATCAAAATGTCGCCTTTCCTGGTTGATGTCGGTAGAAGTATAACAAGGAGAGGGGAGAGATACAAGCCGCAGCGTAAAAGAAAACCCCCGCTCGCTTAGCGGGCGGGGGCAGGGTTTTATTCAAGATCGGGTAAGGGCGGCCCGGCGGGGGCGTCCGGAGGGGCGGTTTTCCTGGCCTCGGGACTGAGGCCCTTCAGCAACACCTGGTTGCGGGGGTCCCGTATAAATTGGCGCAGTTCGTCCCAGTACTCGCGGTCATCACGGATTTGCAGGGTTTGGGCGCAAACCGGCACCATGCGGCCCAACAATTCCAGTTTTTCGCGAAAGCGGGTTAGCTCCTCGCCGGCGGCGGCTTGTTCGGCTTCCAAATCTGTAAGCCGGTTCTGAGCCGTACGCAACTCTGTAGTCAGCTTGCTGATCATACTCTCTGCATTGTCTGCCCTTTGCCGGGCTTCTTTTAGTTCGTTCTCGGAAGACTGCGACTGAGTTTGAAGCTGCTGGAGCAAGGATTGGGCGTCGCGGAATTTAGCCCGGGCGGCCTGGAGTTCCGCACGGAGGATTTGCAATTCTTCCGGATCAACCTGCTCGATGCGCGGCCGCAGAAAGACAAACAGGCCCTGCGGAAAATAGGCGTTCAAGCGTTGAAAAGAGAGGTCGCAGTCAAGCAGGGCGCCGTCGGCGGTTTGCGCCTGCCCGGTTTCCCAGGCGGATTCCTGTGCATCCGGATCGGTTAAGCGGCGATTTAATTCCTGATGATGGGTGACGGCCAGGAAAGCTTGTACCTGTCCATCCGGGGCAAAATCTGCTCCGTTATTCAGCAGCTCCCGGGCGGCCCGGTTGCTCAATCGGATGACGCCGTTTTCATCTACAAACAGCACCGCCTCGCTGAAGACATCCAGGAGCGGTGAGAAATGAGACAATTCCGGCCTTATCGCCGCCTCGGAACCGGCCCCGTTGTCGCGGCGCAAGTAGGCCATAAAGCCGTTCCCCTGTTTCAGGGCAATGGGTTGCAGCATGATCTTTAGCGGATGGCTCTGCCCGTCTAAGCGCAGCACCTCGGTGTGCAGCTCCTGCCGGTCGGTTAAGGCGGCGGCCGCTTCCTGCAGGGCCGAGCGTTTTGCGGAAATGATGAAGCTTTCGAAATTTTTGTCGAGCACCTGTTTGACATCCCGCGCGCCGAACACGTTTAACCCGGCTTTGTTTACATAAGCAATTTTACGGTTTACCACCAGCACGGCGGCGTCCGGCGTGTTGTCCAGCAATAGTCGAACCCGGTTGAACTTGGCTTTGAGGGCGCGTTCTTTTTCCACATAAGGAGTGAGATTTTTTAAGATGCCCATCGCGCCGGCCATTTTGCCGTTCTGGATATCCGGGGTGATGACCAACTCTGCAATCAAATACGGACCTTTCAGGGTGCGCACCCGCACGGTTGGCAAAGAAGCCGATTCGCCCTGCAAAACTTCCTGGAAGAGCTTCAGGGTGGCGATGGAATCATCCGGATGCACCAGTTGGGTAAACGGTTTATTGATCCAATCATCTTTTTCCCAGCCGGTCAGTTTCTCAAAAGCAGCATTGAGGCGGGTAAAAGTTCCGTCCAAAGAGAGGGTAAAGATCGGGTCCGGAGAGGCATCCAGCAGATTGCGGAAGCGCTGGTCCGCGCCGCGCAGGTGCGAAGTGGTTCGTTCCAGGGTGGACTCTTGCTTTAAATCCTCGGAAATATCCCGGATGGCGGCGGTAAAAAACACCCGTCCGGCAATTTGGGTTTCGGTGACCTGCACCTCGCAGGGGAAGACCGACCGGTCTTTGCGGAGCCCTTCCAGGGTAAGCCACTGCCCAATCGCCCGGGACTCTTTGGTGTCCTTGTAGCGCTTCATCCCCTGCCGGTGCTGGGTGCGGTATTTTTCCGGCATCAGGAATTCAATGCTCTGCCCGATTATCTCTTGTTCATCATACCCATAAATCTTTTTAATCTGTTCGTTTACCAGGATAATTTTACCCTCCGCATCTGCGGTTACAATGCCTTCTTCCACGGCGTCCAGAACCGAGTGCAACAGCTTAACCGATTCCATGGCCGTGTCCTGGGCAATAATCAGTTCCTCCTGGGCGTTCTTCAATTCCCGGTTTTTGCGCAAAAGCTCGTCATTGGCGCGCTGCAAGTGCTGAACTTTATTCAAAAACACATTGCGCACTTGCTCTGCGTTTAACAGGCCAATCTTTGTTTCATCCAGCAGTTTATCCGGCAGCATCTGCACCACGCTATAAAACGTCTCTAAAGAGCGATAGATTTCCGCCAGGTCTCGGTAGCTGTTTTCATAAATAGAGGCGGCCTGGCTTTCCCCGCCAATTTCTTCCAGGTAGTGAAACAACTGTACCGAAACTTTGGAAAGCAGACGCGGCCACTCCCGGATGTTCTCGGGAATCCGCTCATTGATGTCGAATGGGATGGCTTGTCCATTGGTGTTGGGAACCATGTAAACCCACTCGGAAAGATTGTTGAGCAGCTCCTCATCGACATTGCCGATAACCGGATTGGCGTGGATCAGCACATTCTTCAGAAAATAGAGACTCAGCAATACTTCCTGATCCTGTTCCGGCTCAAAGATCAGGCTGAAGTGCTCATAATCCATCAGCGGCCCAAAACGATAGCGGATATTTTTGCGCAACTGCGGTTTGGTGTACTTGGGCAGGGGGTCCTCGTTGACCAGGTAGTGCTCTACTTTTAGATAAAGCCCGGGCAACTCCCGTTCCTGGTAGCTGGGAGGCAGATCTTTATAACGGGAAATTTGCGAGAGGATTGCGGCGGCTTTCTTGGGAGTGGAAATTTGCCCGGCCAGGTAGTCCACCAATTTGCGGGCTAAAGAAATCTGCATTTCGTTGTCATTCTTTCCAATCTGTGCGTTTTCTTCCTGTTTCTTAAACCACTGAAGCATGGGGTCTTCTCGACGTTTATTGATGATAGAATTTAACAAATCTTCTCGGAGTTTCATCATCGGAATAACATACCATCGGCCAGAATTGTTAATTTTTCAATCAAATTACCCTTTTCATTAAACGGAAACGTGCCGACAGTCAATTATTTAAATTTTATGATTTTGAAGCATTTTTTACAACCATCGCAATTCTTGATAGTCCATGTAGCCAGGGTGCGCCGGTTTAACCCAAAGCATAAGCAAAAGTCTGGTTTGGTATTCCCCCCGGAGGAGAATATAACCCGGATTGGGTATTGAGCCGAACCAAAACAAATGGTATAATACCGGAGGCTGTACACAGTTGTTATTTGATGAGTTTAGATTCCGGGGGGAGATTGGGTTTGCCGCGCTTGCCGCTGTTGCCGGATATTCCCTTTTTCCGGGATTTGTTGATCCGTTCCTGCAGAATCGATTTGACCTGCTCGATAAACCGGCGCTGTTGCTTCAGGCTCTGCCGGAAGAAGGATGAATAAAACCGGCGGTATTGTTCCGGTGTTACCCCCCTGGCGGCAAATTGATCTTGAATTACCCGGTCTTTTATCGAGTCGGGAACGGCCAGCGCCCGGGCTATTTGTATCTCGGCTGCCAGGGTATCCCAGGGAACCCCGGCCGCTTTTACTGCATCCTCCTGGGCCCGGGCCGAGCCGAACAACGTAAATATTGTTATCAGGTAAAATATGCGGAGCATATCTGAACACATCCTTAAGTTGAGTAGCAGACAGCTAATATAATTTTCTCCCAATGAAAAGGGTAGGTAAAGAATTATTTGAGGAGTGTGTATCTGCCGTTTGATTTGACATATTGCGCTAAATTGGATGTTTTTGCCGGTTTACCCCGCTCCGGCAAAGCGGGGCCGGCTGATAATCCACAGCATTTATTGAGACGTGAATTAGTTTCCGAAAAAATGAAATGTATTTGTGTAGTTGCCTTCATGCAATGGCAATGTCCCCCCTTAATCCCTCCCGGCTGGCCGGGAGGGAAACCGGCCTCCCTCCCCGATTTCGGGGAGGGACGGGGTGGGGAAATTTCACTTGATAACTGCCCGGCTACACAAATACGATGAAATTATTGCTGTAAAACGAGTCCATCTACTGTGAGAGAGTTCTTTTTGAGGGTATTACGTCGCCTTTCGACTGGCTCAGTTTGAGTTCCATTTAAGCCATTTATGTTAATGACCTTATTTCGTCTTTAATCTTTAATCTTACGGTTCGCTTAATATTTTTGAGGTTTTCAAAATTCAACTTTCGCACCTAAGGTAATGTTTTAAAAAGAGCAATATGTATTTATTGGGTGCATGTCAAATTGCACAATGGAAAGCCGTTAAAACGGCTATGTAATAATTTCTTTCTCATTAACACCGGGCTTAAGCCCGGTGTTAATAACATCTTGCAGCGATTGTTTAACCGTTTCAACGGTTTTTAAAGAATGTCTAAAAAATGCAATTTGTCATGCGCC
>JAJRYW010000215.1 GCA_024275555.1 Calditrichota bacterium
ATTCCGATTACCCGGAATGCGGATACCGGAGAACCGGCAGTCTTCTCGAATTTATTCACGCGTCTATATTATCACGGCCAAACTGAAGTTTGGCGCTCCTGCTCGTAATGTTAATGAGTAGTCGCAGGCGTCTGAATCCAGAAAAACAAACTTAACCGGTAGGAGTGTCAAGCTTCAGCTTGACAGCGATACGTAGACGATAATTCTCTCCAACAAGATAGAAATTATAGAGCCGCGAATATAGATTGCTGCGGTATCCGCATTCCGATTACCCGGAATGCGGATACCGGAGAACCGGCAGTCTTCTCGAATTTATTCACGCGTCTATTAATGGAACAGTTAGCCCCTTTGGGGGGCTCTGCCGGCAATCCCGGTCGGGAGGGATGCCGATTTATTATATCGGAGACAGTTCCCCGGCCGGCCGCGGCAAACGGTGCAAAAGCCCCTTTCGGGGTCTCAATCGACTCCCGGCCGGTCGGGGGCCGAAGTGTGCCAAAGCACTTAGAACTTTTTAACGGGCAGGAAGGTTTAAAAAGATGTAATGAGTTTGCAATTCCGGTCCGGGACGCATCGCCGTTTATCCTGGCAACATTATTGCATTCTACTTAAAAAAAGCCGTAAAGGAAAAAACAAATGTACGCAATTTTTTTTTGCAATAGTCTTTTTCCATTGTATATTAAAGGCAAGATCCAATTAAGCAGTATGGAGTACACACGTCTTAAAAACCGCATTTTTTTAGGCATTAGAACACAGCCCGACGCATCCGGAAACGAATCTGGTTTTTTCTCATCCTCCCGCGGCTCCAATATTCCCCATCTCACTCTCCAACCGCAATCAGGGAAGACGGTTTCAAAAGGAATTGTCCTACGGATCAGACCAATTGTTTAATCTAACTCAAAGGAGAGATGCATCATGGCTACCACCAGTCAAATTATTGAGAGCATCCAAAAGAAGTATTTCGAGAAGGAATTTCAAGCGCTCAGTTGGAGTGGGACGTTTGATGAGTATATGGCGCTGGTCAAGAAGGAGCCGCGGGTTACCCGCACCAGCTACCAGCGTCTGTATGATATGATTCTTTCGTTCGGGTATGAAGAGTATGAGGATTCCCGGAAGAAAATGACCCACTTTAAATTCTTCGACGATCCCATCGAGGGCGGCAACGACGCCGTTTACGGGCTGGACGCCTACCTGATGAAACTGATGAACACCCTGAAGGCGGCCGCCTATCGCTACGGAACCGAACGGCGGGTCTTGCTGCTGCACGGGCCGGTGGGAAGCTCCAAGAGCACCATCGTGCGCTTATTGAAAAAAGGCATGGAACAATACTCCCGCACGGAGGAAGGAGCGCTGTATTCTTTCGAGTGGCTGAATATTCCCAAATTTTTTGACGACCCGGAAAATTCGCCCACGGAAAATATCCCCTGCCCCATGCATGAGGAACCGCTGCACTTGATTCCCGAGGGCATCCGCGATGAATTCCTGCACGATCTGCTGGGCGATATGGCCAAAGAAATCTTTGTGGAAGGTGCGCTCTGCCCCAATTGCCGCCAAATCTATAAAGACCTGGTACACATGTATGACGGCAACTACAAGAAAGTGCTCGAGCACATCAAAGTACGGCGGATTTTGCTCTCGGAAAAAGACCGCATCGGGATCGGCACTTTCCAGCCCAAGGATGAGAAGAACCAGGACTCCACAGAGTTAACCGGCGACATCAACTACCGTAAAATTGCCGAGTACGGCTCGGATTCCGATCCGCGCGCCTTTAATTTTGACGGCGAGTTTAATATTGCCAATCGCGGGATTATCGAGTTTATCGAAATGCTCAAATTAGACGTGGCCTTTTTGTATGATCTGCTCAGCGCCAGCCAGGAGCATAAGATCAAACCCAAGAAGTTTCCGCAGACTGATATCGACGAAGTAATTATCGGGCATACCAACGAGCCGGAATACCGCAAGCTCCAGAACAACGAGTTTATGGAAGCCCTGCGCGACCGCACCGTCAAAATCGATGTGCCCTACATTACCAAGTGGAGTGAAGAGATCAAAATTTACACCAAGGATTACAACAACAAAAAGATTCGCGGGAAGTTCATCGCCCCGCACACGATTGAGATGGCGGCCATGTGGGCGGTGTTAACCCGGCTGGAAGAGCCCAAAAAAGCCAACCTGACCCTGGTTCAGAAACTTAAGCTGTATGACGGCAAACTTATCCCCGGCTTTACCGAGGACAATATCCGGGAACTGCGCAAGGAAGCCCACCGGGAAGGTCTGGAAGGCATCTCGCCCCGCTATGTGCAGGACAAGATTTCCAACGCGATTGTCAAATACCCGGACGAACCCACGGTGAATCCCTTCATGGTGCTCAATGAGTTGGAGAGCGGCCTGGACCACCACTCGCTGATCACCAATGAAGAATTGAAAAAACGTTACCGGGAACTGATCCAGGTGGTAAAGAAGGAGTATACCGAAATCGTGAAGAATGAAGTGCAGCGGGCCATCAGCGCCGACGAGGAAGGCATTAAGCGGCTGTTTGCCAACTACATCGACAACGTGAAAGCCTATGTGCAGAAGGAAAAAGTCAAGAACAAATACACCGGCGAAGATGAAGAGCCCAACGAAAAACTAATGCGCTCGATTGAAGAGAAGATCGATATCCCCGACAGCCGCAAGGAGGACTTCCGCCGGGAAATCATGAACTATATCGGCGCGCTTTCCCTGGAAGGCAAGAAGTTTGACTGGAAGAGCAACGACCGTCTGGCCAAAGCGCTGGAACTGAAGTTGTTCGAGGATCAAAAAGACAGCATTAAGCTCTCCTCCCTGGTCTCATCGGTTATGGATAAGGAGACCCAGGAGAAGATCGACATCGTCAAGAGCCG
>JAJRYW010000216.1 GCA_024275555.1 Calditrichota bacterium
CGCTTAGGCACGAAAAATGTGTCGCCGTAAGAAATTTTTTCCTCTAATAATTCGGCAACCGTTTCCTCGTCCAGTCCCTGCGATTTAAACTCCCTGCGTAGTTCCTCACGCTTGCGATCAAATTCATCCGACAACCGTTTGATAAACAGCATCCCGAAGATGAACTCCTTGTACTCGGAGGCATCCATCTTTCCGCGCAAAATATCCGCGGCTTTGAAAAGAAAATTTTCCAGTTGGGAGAGTGTGATTTTGTCTTGTTTCATTTGTAAGCCAATTTACCGTAAAAAGTTAATATATAACTCTAACCATTGCTTTGTAATTTAGTGATGATGTTAACTTTTATCTGCTCAATATGTGTGTTATTCTTAGCGAATGAGCCAGGTTCCCGCTTCCCCTTTTGCTTTGGTTTCTCCCTCCCGGCTACGCCAACAGTTGGTATTTAAAGGCAACGGAGAGCAGGGAGAAGTAGAGCAGCAACCCCACCACATCGTTGAAGGTGGCTACAAACGGCCCGCTGGCAATGGCCGGATCCACATTAATCTTGCGCAAGCCGAAAGGAATCATCGATCCGAACAGGGAGGCGTTCATCACCACGATAATCAACGAGGTGGAGAGCACCAGGCCAAAAGCCAGATCGTTCAGCCAGAAGGCGACAATAGCAAAAACCAGGGCCCCGATCACCAGGCCGTTTAGCAAGGCGGCCTTGCTTTCCCGGGACAAACGCCGCCCCAGGTCTTTCGGGTCAATCTCCCCGGTGCCTAAACCGCGCACAATGATAATGCTGGCTTGCTGGCCAATACTCCCCCCCATGGCCATAATCAGCGGGATAAAAAAAGCGGAAGCTAAGATTTGGTCGAGGGTGGCGTCAAAACTTTGCATAATCATTGCAGAGCCGATTTCGCCGAAAAAAGAGATCAGCAGCCAGGGCAGGCGCGCCTGCACAATACGAAGCACACTGTCTTCCAGAATCTCCTCTTCTCCAATACCGGCAATCCGGGCCAGGTCCTCATCGGTCTCTTCGTTGATCACATCGAGAATGTCGTCAATGGTAATCCGGCCGATCAGTTGTCCCGATTTATTGACCACCGGGGCAGAGACCAGGTTGTATTTTTCAAAGATTCGGGCGACTTTCTCCTGGTCCATATCGCTGTCGATGGCATAGACGTCGGTGTTCATGATTTGCTTGATGGGCATGTGAGGGCGAGCCAGGAACAAATCCCGCAAGGGAACAAATCCGACCAGGCGACCGAAGTCGTCCACCACATAGACCTGGTACAGCTCCTCCACCTCATCGCTTTTATCGCGTACTTCCTTGATGGCCTCTTCCACAAACCAGTTGACATTAACCGCCACGTACTCTTTGGCCATGATGCCGCCGGCGGTGTCCTCGGCGTAGTGCATCAGTTCGTGGATATCTTCGGACACCTCATCTTCCACCTGCCCCAGCACTTCCCGGGCCTTATCGGCGGAAAACTCCCGCACCGCATCGATGACGTCGGTAGCGTCATCCGAATCCATTTCGTTGACTAACTCGGCAATCTTACTGCTGTCCATTTCTTCCAGGACGTCTTCCCGGGGGGGATCCTCCATCTCCGCCAATACTTCCCCGGCAATCTCGGGATCCAGGATGGAAAAAATCTGGTCCCGTTCTTCCGGGGGCATTTGTTCAACCAGGTCGGCGATGTCGGCGGCATGAAGATCGGCCAGAATATTGCGCACAAAGTCAACTTTATCTTCGCGCAACAGATAGGAGAGGTTGCTTAGTATTTCCTGTTGATTGATATCGGTGGACGGCGGGGTCATTTAAGGCCCTCCTTTTGCAGTAATCGTACAATTTGCGTGGTCAGTTCTTCCCAGGCAAGAATCGAAAGCTGCTCCGGCCGTTGGGTCAAATCGGCGTCTAATTTACTTATGAGGTCCGGTGAGAACAACCCCGATAAGGAATTGCGCAACATTTTACGCCGTTGCTGGAAACAGCGCCGGATAACTTTGCGAAACAGTTGGAAATCCGCAAATCGCTCTTTAACCCCCTTGCGGAAGATCAAGCGCACCACGATGGAGTCCACCCTGGGCTTGGGATAGAACAAGTGTGATGGTACCTTGAACAGCGATTTCACCTCGGCAAACAACCCGGCGTTGATGCTCAGCAGCCCGTACTCCTTACCGCCCGGCGGCGCAACCAGCCGCTCGCCGACTTCCTTCTGCATCATCAGCACGGCCCGATCCCAGAAGTCCGCTTCATCGAACAGCTTGAACAGGATGGGCGAAGTGATATTGTAGGGGATGTTGCCAATGACAACCCGGGGCGGGGCAAGTTCGCCCATAATCGCGGGAAGGCTGAGCCGCAAAAAATCCCCGGTGATAAAGTGCATCTCCGGTTTGTCCCGGAATTGGCGGGAAAGCCGCCCGGCCAACTCGGGATCGATCTCGATGCCCAGGTACGGCTGCTTATATTCGGCCAGAATACCGGTCAGCGCCCCGGTTCCCGGCCCGATTTCGACAAAACTTCCCGCAGAATCGGGTTCGGTTGCGGCAACAATTTTTCGGGCAATGTTGGGGTCGGATAAAAAATTCTGTCCCCACTTTTTTCTGGGATGATGGGATGTCATATTTTTAAAAAATTCTCCGGATCATTAAGTTCAGGGCGACTGCAGGACGGCATGGATGTTTACTCATCATTTTCCGGGATATCCGCTTCGCGGTTTCCGAGCAGCTTGCGCAGATCTTTGCGGCAGGTGCGCCGGAACTGGCAATAGCTCTGGCATCCCGGCAAGTCCGGGTAGCGGGTATGGCGAAAATTTCCCTCGCAGATCGAATCGAGAAGCTGAAACAGCCGGGCCTCGGTTTCATCGAGCAGGCCGCCCAGGGTTAACGGTTGGCCTGCGGCATCTTTGTAACGGTAGGAAGGCAGGGCCGCCCCGCTTTGGCCGGAGAGCGGCAGCCCGGCGTATTTGTCGAACATCACCGCAATCCGCCGGCAGTTTTCGCTATCCCGGATTTGGTAAATCCCGGCATAAACCGGCTCTACAATCTTCATGCCCGGATTCGTTTCGGCCAGCTTTTCCAGCGCCCGCAGGTAAACCGGCAGTTGCAGGGAGAGCCCATTAACAATGGTCTTCATCTGGCTGACATAGCCGCCGGTTTTGTAATCCAGGATCATCGCCCGGCCCTCGGGATTAACATCGATGCGGTCAATTTTTCCGCTGATTTTGATCTGCCGCTCCCCCTCCCGGAACACAATCGGCTCTGCCTGGGAGACCGGGTCCTGTTCGCTCTGGCGCCCGGCCCGCCCAAAAGCTACCTCGAAAAAACGGGGGTAAAATTGCAGGGCGGCAATTTGGGCCTGCTCCTCATCCAGAAAAATATCCCACAGCCCCGGGAAATCCTCCCCGCCAAAATAACGTTCCTTTTCCAAATCGAAAAACACGCCGGAGAAGGGCAGGCGGTTAAACTCTTCCCGGGCAATGTCGTGCAACAGCTTGCGGTGCAGCCAGGGCGTTTCCAGGGCCTTTATCTCCCTCAGTTTGCTGTAAAAACGGAACAAGGTTTGATGCACCATTTGCCCCCGCTCCAGCGCCGTCAGGCCGGTTTCCAGCTCCGGTTCTTCTTCGATTTTGATGAGATGACGCAGAAAAAACTGCATCGGGCAAAAGGCGTAGTTTTCCAGCCGGGTGATGGAGAAGGAGTGATTGGCAAAACTATTGTGGAGATGTTCGACAATCTCCGGATAATCTCCCAGCATCCCCTCCTGCGGGCCAAAGTCCGGGGAACGACGTTTCCGGTGCTCTTGCCGGACTCGCAGCAGCCAGGCCGCGGCCGTTTCCCGCTTTTCCGGATCGGATTGGTGCAGAGTGAGCCAGTTTGCCAGGATACGCTGTTGGCCCGGGTTTAATCCCCCGGCCAACGCCCGGCCAACCGACTCCAACTGCTGGGCCGCGTTGGCCAAAAAGCGGGCAGAAATGTGCTCCCGCCAGCGCACCTTCAAGGCGTCCGATAACACGGTTAAAAAATTAGAGGGCGTCTGCGCGGCTTCTTTACGGAAACGGGGATAAGTAAACACCAGCCGCTCCGCCGGGCAACTGAGCGCCTGGTAGAACAGGAATTTATCCTGGGCCAGCAGGTCTTCCGTGGCGGCCAGGCCCATTTCTTCCCGCTCCTCATCATGGAAAAAAACATCCCGGGTGTAGGGGCGGGGGAATTCGCCTTCAACCATCCCGCCAAAGATAAGCACCCGCGGCCGGGTGGAAAGAATCTCTAAGCGGGGCATGATCTGCAAACCATAGCGGGACCACTCCCGTACATTGTAGGTGGCCTGGGAGACCAGCAGGCCCAGGTAGTCAAATAACTCTTTTAGCGAGAGCGCTTTTTTTCCGTGCAGGTTGGCCACAATCCAGCAGAACTGATCCAGCAGCTTGTTAAACCGGTTAAACGCGCGGTACTCCTGCTGCCGTTCCTGCGGCCCCAGGCGGGTGTTTTCCTCCCGGTACCAATCCAGGAATCCGCATAGGGTGAGCAACTCCAGGTAGCGCCGGCGGAATTCGGTAATCGGGCAAGGCGTTTCCAGCCCCTGCAACTGCTCATACAAATTGGAGAGCGGCCCCTTCAGCGCCCGCAGTTTTTCGATGGTCTTCTCGGTCTCCTCGCGGTCAAAATCGTCATCCTTGCTCTCTTCCAGGTAATATTGGAGCGCGTCGATGTGCTTTTGCAGATCCTCTTCCCACTTCGGGGTCAGGTGGGTGGTGCGCAGTTCCCGGCTAAGCAGTTTGATTTGCGAAGCGGTCAGCAGGTACTCCGTCTCGGGCTGGAAGAAGGGGGAACTCACCAACTGGGTCAGCTTTTTGAAATCAAATTGAGACAGCGGCGCTTCCAGCAGCAGCAAAAAACTGCGGATCAGCGGCGATTGGCTGAGCTGGAATCCGGTGGAGAGGTTGTAGGGCAGCCCGTTATCCGGCAGGCCGTAGCGGGGAAAAATCTCGTGTATCAGCGGGGCGTATTGCTCCAGGGAGGGGAAGGTAATCCCGATCTCATGGAGAGGAATCCCTGGTGCACATGCAGCCGCTTGACATAATTGGCGATAAAGGCCACCTCGTCGCGGCGATTGTTGAGCGCCTGGATTAAAATATCTTTGCCGGGAGGCGTTTCGGGTGTTTGCTGCTCGGGATGCCGGAACAGGTGAACTTCCCATTCCCGGGGTTACCGGGAGTAGGAAACCTCCGGCTTAAGCTTTATCAAGGCCTGGTAAGCCGGACGGATGTGTTCAAAGACCCCCTCGGGCCGGTCGGGCAAGTAATCCAGCTTGATGCGAATCCGGCAGACCTCTTTGATCCGGGCGATAAATTCCAGCATGGGACGGCTGTAGAGCCCGTATCCGTTGAGGTAAATCGTCTCCACCCCGGGAAAGTGTTCTTGCCAGAATTGGGGGGTCAACCGGGCAAGACATTGCTGGATAGCCCCGGCTTCATCAATCAGCCGGTCGCCTAAAATGGCTTCAAAGCGGTCGATCAGCAAGGCAAAATCATGGTAGCGGGAATCGCCCTGCTCGACGGCTTCCAGCAGTTCCGCGCTGCTGTAGCCGTACTCGCGCAGTTCCTGCAGGGTGGCTTCCACTTTCTTGACCAATCCCCGTCGTTGGGCGCTGTGTTCCGAAAAGAAACGAAGCTGATCTGCCTGGGCTTTCAGCACTTCCTCTACTAAAAAAAGGCGCATGGGAGCGGAAATAATTTTACGGGCCCCGGGAATCTGCCGGTAAAAGGCGGTCATAAAATCGTAAAAGGTAAAGATGGGAGGATCGGGCAAAATGCGCCGGGGCGAGGCGGCAATCAACTGCTCCTTGAAATAGCGCACCGCCCGTTTGACCGGGAGGAAATAGATGAAATCATACTCCAGCGGCGAGGTGCGGGTAATCCGCTCCAGAATCTCCGCTTTAAAAAAGTAGTAATCGCCGGCGGGGCCGAGGATGAGTTCCGGTCCGGTGGGTTTCTCAGCCAACTTGTTCCTCCCCGCTGACCAGGTTTACAAACTGGATTTCGCCGCCGCAAATCTCGCTGATACGCCGGGCCATCTGCCGGGCGTTCTGCTCAAGCTGCTCTTCCGGGTACTCCAGCGGGGCGTAGATGATGCAGAGCGTCTCCCGCGCGCCGGTATCCACGCAGGTGCGCTGGGAATCGGTGATGGGCGATCCGAACGGCCCCTGCTCATCGGCCAGCAGGTAGCGCCCGCCCAGGTTTACCTGGCGGCGATTCAACCCCAGGTAATGCTCCCCCTCCCGGCCTTCCCGAAGGATGATTTTGCCGATAATCTTCGCCGTATCATAAATTCCCAGCGGCAGCAGAAAATCCAGGGAGCACCAATTTCCCACATCCACCAGGGTGTTGACCGAGAAGAGCGGTTTGTTTTTCAGGGCCCGGTTCAGCAGCGCCTCGGAAGAGGGGCGATGCCGGGTCGGCTCGATCTTGAGCATCCGGAAGAGCTTGCGGGCGTATTCAATCCCGGGCACGCTACCCGGCGAGGCCCCCGGAAAGCGGGCGCGGTAGGCCTCCGCGCAGGCTTCCAGACGGCGGTATCCGGCCGGCGATTCTTCGACGCGGATACCGCTCACCGTCAGCAGGGCGGTGCGAATCGGCAAGGTTAACGAGAAGTCGATCTTCATGGTTTCACCTGTCGTTTCCGGCGGGAGGTATCGCCATTTTGCTCCGGGCAAAGATGCCGCTGCCCCGGGCAATTTCGCGGCCCTGGTGGTCAAACAACTGGGATTCTCCCCCGTAAAATTGTTTGCCGCGATAAAAAGCCTGCCCCACGGCTCGCAGCACTCCCGAGTCAATCGGGCGCATTAAGTGCAGCGTAAAACTGACCGTCAGCACAAAGACATCCGCTACCAGGGAGTTGACCGCAAAATAGGCGGCATCATCCAGGGCCTTAAAGTAAACCGAGCCGTGGACAGCCCCCGCGGCGTGAAAAAAATCTTCCCGCACCGGGATGATGATTTCCGCCCGGCCCTTTTCAATCCGAATTTCCGGCCGGTAATACTCATTGCAGGGCGCGGAAAGATAGGCCTGCTCCAGATTCCGGTAGTGGGTTTCACTCATTCTTACATCCTCGCTAAAAACGCCTGCTTTGAACCCGGGTAGGGGCAAAATTGGCAGCCCGAATAGTTCACGGCTACAAAGCCTCTCGCGACGCGATCCCGTTGGGACAAGTCACCAGGGGTTGCTAAGCTTAAAAGTTATAAAGGTTTTCGAAAAGTTACAATGAGTCAAGGATTAAATTCAGTTTTCTTCTCGTTCCCGGCTCCTGCCTGGAACAGCCCTTTCGAACGAAGAGAGAAATCTGTCTGCCGCAGGTAGGAAATGACAACCTGAATCCCCACCTGTCATTTCGAACGAAGAGAGAAATCTGTCGGCCGACGGAGTTTTATATACGACCACATAGTTTTATCTGCCTACAGATTTCTCACCCATCCCTGGGTTCGCCTGTCTGCCGCAGGCAGGAAATGACAACCTGAATCCCCACCTGTCATTTCGAACGAAGAGAGAAATCTGTCGGCCGACGGAGTTTTGTATACGCCGCATCGTTTTATCTACCAACAG
>JAJRYW010000217.1 GCA_024275555.1 Calditrichota bacterium
CCGACAAATTGGGACCCCTGACCGGGAAACAGAAAGGCAATTTTAGACATCACTTACTCCGTACACTTCCAGCTTTTCTCAGTATGTATTCACCTCAACGGTTGCCCGGGGTGTAAGGTTGTTTTTTACTCAACGGGGCATTTTACGACGATTAAAGTGGGCAGGCCACTATAAATTGGCTGGTAAGATGGCCCAGCGCAACAGGGTGCTTCCCCAGGTAAAGCCGGCTCAGAAGGCCGCCATAACAATGTAATCCCCGCGCCGGATTTTATTATCGTGAAAGACTTCCGACAAGGCCATGGGGATGGTAGCAGCGGTGGTATTTCCGTAGCGGTCGATGTTGATCACCACCTGCTCTTCGGTTAATTTCATCCGCTTTGCCGCGGCGTCGATAATCCGTAAATTCGCCTGGTGGGGAATAAAAAATTTGACGTCCCGGCCGGTAAGGTTGTTGCGCAGCAGGATTTCCTCGGAGACATCCGCCATACGGGTTACGGCAAATTTGAAGACGGTGCGGCCGTCCTGGTAGATATAGTGCATTTTTTTGTCGACTGTTTCGTGGCTGGCCGGGTAAAGACTCCCGCCGCCCATCATATAGAGATGATTGGCGCCGCTGCCGTCGCAGCGGAGGATGGAATCCAGCAGGCCGTAGCCTTCTTCCCGGGCCGGCTCCAGGAGCACCGCCCCGGCGGCGTCGCCGAACAGCACACAGGTGGTGCGGTCGGTATAGTCGACAATGGCGCTCATTTTGTCTGCACCGACCACCAGTACATTTTTATGCAGACCGGACTCGATGAATCCCGCCGCGGTTTGCAGGGCAAAGATAAAACCGGAACAGGCGCCGTTCAGATCAAAACCCCAGGCGTTTTTGGCCCCCAGGGCGTCCTGGATACGGCAGGCCGTGCTGGGAAACATGGTGTCCGGCGTCACCGTGGCCACGATGATCAGTTCAATTTCTTCCGGGCTCATCCCGCGATCATTGAGCACCATTTCTATCGCTTTAACGCCCATGTAGGAACTGCCGCGCTCCCCTTCCAGGATCCGCCGTTCCCGAACCCCGGTGCGGGAGACAATCCACTCGTCGCTGGTGTCCACCATTTTTTCCAATTCTTTATTGCTGAGCACCTTGGGGGGTGCGTAATGGCCTACGCCTGTAACAATTGCTTTTCGCCCCATATCAGGCCTCTTTCCCGTAGTTCATCTTCAATGTGCTTGTTCACTTGTTTCTCGCCCATTACCTGGGCAACATATATGGCGTTTTTGAGGGCTTTGCCGGTCGAACTGCCGTGGCAAATAATGGATATGCCGTCAATCCCCAGCAAGGGCACGCCGCCGTATTCTTCGTAGTCATAACTTCGCTTCATGGCTTTGAAGGCCGGCCGAACCAGGTAAGCCCCGGCAATGGAGAGCAGATTTTTTTTGATGATCCGCTTCAGGCTCCGGCCAAATACGCCCACAATGCTCTCGGCGAATTTCAGCACCACGTTGCCGGTAAAGCCGTCGGTAACCACTACTTCGGCCTTTCCGTGCAGGATATCCCGTCCTTCTATATTGCCGATAAAATTGGGTAAATGCTTACGCATCAGCTTATTGGTAGCAATAACCAATTCGCTGCCTTTGCTGTCTTCTTCGCCGATACTTAAGAGTCCGATGCGGGCTTTGGGGATATCACAGATAAATTCCATAAAAATGCCGCCCATCAACCCGAACTGGAGCAGGTTAAACGGTTTGCAATCGGCGTTGGCGCCCACGTCAATCAGCAGGATGACGCCGCCTTCCCAGGGCAGAAATGCTCCCAGGGCCGGACGGTGGACCCCCCTTACCCGCCCCAGGGTGAGCAAGCTGGCCGCCATTTGCGCCCCGGTGCTTCCGGCGCTGACGAAGGCGTCTGCTTCGCCGTCCCGGATCATACGCAACCCTTTGACCATGGAGGAATCTTTTTTCTGCCGCACGGCTGCCGCAGGCGATTCATTCATCTCGATCCGTTGCGAGGCGTGGATAACTTTGACGTTTTTAGGCGGCAGAAACCGGTGTCGTTCCAGTTCCTCGTTAATCTGACCTTGATCACCGATCAGGATAATCTGATCGCGCCCCTTGGTTTCCCGATCATATAAAACCGCCCCTTGTACAGGGGCGTGGGGGGCGAGGTCTCCGCCCATCGCATCAACAACTATGCGCAAGAAATGCTCCTGAACACTTTTGTGGGACTATTCTTCTGCTTCGAAGATCTTTTGTCCTTTGTAGTAGCCGCACTGCGGGCATGCATGATGAGGCAGCTTGGTCTCTCCGCAATTTTCACAGGTGGAAAAATTAGGGGTGGAGAGGCTACTCATCCATTGGGCGCGGCGTTTATCTCGTTTAGACCTGGATACTTTTCGCTTTGGATTCGCCATCTTAGATGTCTCCTTTAGTTCCTCAAGATACTCATATTATTGTCTTCTTACAAGAGAAGCGGGCAAATTTCTATATTAATCGGCTGGATGTAAAGCAATTATTTTTTTAATTGCAGTAATTTCTCCCAGCGCGGATCAGGCGGTTTTTCGCCGCACTGACATTCCTCATGATTCAAATCGCAGCCGCAGCCGGGACAAATCCCCCGGCAGGCTTCCGAGCATAGACGCTTCATAGGAACCGAGACCAAAAGATACTCTCGAATCCGGTCGGATAAATCCACTTCAATGGTTTCCCGGGAAAGGTGCACCACGTCATCTTCATCGGTTTCCCAGGTATCTTTGCCGATATGGAAGAGCACCTCGAACGTCCCCTGAAAGGGCTGGTCAAACTCGCTCAGGCAACGGTCGCACCGGAAATGCTGCCGGGTAGACAATTGCACCCGGCAACGCAGATTCGCGCCGAATTTATTCAATGTGGCGGTCACATCGACCGGGAAAGGGTAAAAACTCTCCCCGGAAAAATGCAGGGACTCACTGGAAACCTGTTCTTCCAGGGTGTGAATCCCATCTTCTAAGTGCAGGATCGGTATCTTCATAATACAGTCGATCAATTTATAGCGGTTAGGGAATTTTGTCAAGCGCTTTGTCAATTCCGGCCCTCTTCCGGCCGAATCGGCTAAAGATTTTTTAAGGATTTGAATCTATTTTTTCCCTTTATAGATTCCGGGAAGAAAAAACCGTGAAATCTTTGCTGTAATTGCCCACAAATAGTAAATAGCAACACCATTCCAAACCCAGAGGAACGATTATGGCGATTAAAAAGCTCACTGCCGACCATCTCAAGCGCAAAATCCCTTCCGGCGTTCTGCCCTTTAAGACAACTGATGAGGTTTCCCCGCTGCACTCGATCATCGGCCAGGAACGCGCCCTGACCGCCCTGCGGTTAGGCCTGGAGATTGACGCCAGCGGCTACAATGTTTTTGTTACCGGCATCAGCGGAACCGGGCGCACCACCATTATTGAGGATATCTTACATAAATACGCCCGCAAATATCCCACACCCGATGACTGGTGTTATGTGTATAATTTTGTAGAACCCGATTCCCCGCAGGCGATTTCCTTGCCCGCCGGAAAAGGACGCGAGTTTCAGCACGATATGGAACAACTGATCCTGACCCTGAAACAGGAATTGCGGCGAGTCTTTACCAGTGAACATTATGAAAGTCAAAAAGCCAGCCTGATCAGCCAAATTAACCAGGCCAAGCGGCAAATCCTGCAAGAGCTGGATGCCCTGGCCGCCCAGCTTAATCTGCAAATTCAGCCCACTTCCATGGGCTTCCAGACCGTAGTGCTGGAGGAAGGCAAACCCATCACGCCGGAAATTTTTCAATCCCTGCCGGAAGAGCGCAAAAAAGAGATCAATCGGAATCTCCAAACCATGGAGAAAAAAATTGCCGAAACGCTCCGCCAATTAGCCCGGCTGGACATCCAGGCGCAGAAATCGCTTCAGCAACTGGATAAAGATGTGGCCGGCTTTGTGGTGGAGCAGTATGTAAACGACATCCGCGAGAAATATGAAAATAATGAGGATATTCTGGATTACCTGCAAAACGTCTGCAAAGATATTGTGACCAACAGCGCCCGGTTCCTGGGCGATGGCGATCGGGAACCCGCCGATGAAGAGCGGCTGCCCCAGGATGGATATTTCCGGCGGTACCGGGTCAATGTACTGGTGGATAACAGCCGCCTGAAAGGCGCCCCGGTGATTTACGAGAAAAATCCCACCTACAACAACCTGTTCGGGCGGATTGAAAAAGTACCGGTCTCCGGCGGATATATCACCGATTTTACGCTGATAAAAGCCGGCAGTTTGCTGAAAGCCAACGGGGGATTTCTGATGGCCGACGCCGCGGCAGTGATGCGCAGCCCCTTTTGCTACGACGCCCTGAAACGCAGTTTGCGGAACAAGGAAATCCGCATCGAAGACGCCAATGAGCTTTTTGGCACGTTTACGGTGGTCTCTTTAAAACCGGAACCCATCCCTCTCAAGCTGAAAGTAATTTTAGTTGGGTGGTCGCGCATCTATCATCTGCTCAGCAATTATGATGACGATTTCTCGAAAATCTTTAAAGTGCGGGCGGATTTTGATTATGAAACGGATTCCAACAGCCGCTCCATCCGCCAATTTGCCCAGTTCATTAAGCGGGTCATCGACCAGGAAAAACTTCCGGCATTTACCCGCGAGGCGGTTGCCGAAGTGGTGCAGTACGGCCATCGCCTGGCCGGGGAGCAGGAGAAACTCTCCCTGCAATTCGGCGAGGTGGTCAAAATCATCCAGCAAGCCGCCTACTGGGCCGGAAAAGACAAAGCCTCCATCGTCGACCGGGAACATGTGCGGCAAGCCATCCGGGAGTATGAAAACCGCCACAGCCTGATCAACAGTAAAATGCTGGAGCAAATTCGGAAAGAACGCAAAAAAATCCTGGTCTCCGGGGAACGGGTTGGGGAAATCAACGGTCTGTCGGTGATGAGCTTTGGGGAATTCTCTTTCGGTAAACCCAGCCGCATTACCGCCAAAACGTATATCGGGAACGATAATTTCTTCAGCATCGAGCGCAAAGTGGGGCTCTCGGGAAAACTGCATGATAAAGGCGCCTTTATCCTGAGCGGCTTTTTTAACTCGATCTTCGGCGCCCATATCCCGCTCTCTTTTTCGGCCAGCTTGACCTTCGAACAAAGCTACGGCCATATTGACGGCGACAGCGCCTCCTCGACCGAACTCTATGTACTGCTCTCATCGCTCGCCAGAACGCCCATTAAACAGGGTATTGCCGTCACCGGCTCCGTCAATCAAAACGGGGAAATCCAGGCCATTGGCGGGGTGAATGAGAAGATCGAAGGTTTTTTTGAGGTTTGCCAGGCCAAGGGGTTAACCGGCGAACAGGGGGTGATGATCCCCCGGAGCAACATCAAGAACCTGCTGTTAAAAGACGAAGTGGCGGATGCGGTGCGCGACGGTAAATTCCATATCTGGGCGGTGGATCGCGTCGAAGACGGGCTGAAGCTGTTAACCGGCCAACCGGCCGGCAAGCGGAATCAAAAAGGACATTTTCCGAAAAACAGCATCTACGGTAAGGTAGAAGAACGCCTGCGGGAATTTGCGGAACGATCGGAAAAATACCGGAAATCGATTGGAAACAATAAAAAGGGGAAATCCAATAACAGCAATGGGAAAAATGGCTCGTAGAACAAGCGTTCCCGGAAGGATAGATCATAATATTGTAGGCGGACAAAACTGTCTGCCGGGTTTAACAGGTAAACAATCCCAACGATAAGAAGAGGTAGAAACCATGAGCGCTTCACCCACTCTTAGCAGCTTAAAAAAACTTTATGGATTGATGGCTGAAATTAAAACCCTTGCCCCCTGGAAGTGGATGTGCGAAACGGATGTTTTCGGAGTTCAGAACCCGCACACAAAAGAAGTGGGTTTTGTCAGCATTATGGGGCAAGCCGGAGAACACTACGCCGTCGCGGCCTACCTGGGCGAAGTGGGCTTGTTCGGGCTTTGGAGGTTGCACGAGGCGGGACCGAATATATCGCCGGAGATGATTTTTGAGACTCCGCAGCTTCAGGCGTCCTTCGAAAACCGGGAAATGCTGCATCCCCAGGACCGTGATCAAATAAAAAAACTCGGACTTAAATTTCGGGGACGCAACGCCTGGCCGCTATTCCGCAGCTATCGTCCCGGCTGCTTCCCCTGGTATTTGGATAAGGATGAAGTTCTCTTCCTGCAATATATTCTGGAACAGACTTTAGAAGTCGCCCCCCGTTTTAAGAAAGATCCCGACCTGTTGGAACCCGGCTCCGAAGACGAATATCTGGTGCGCACCGCTTCAAAAAAAGGTAAACAGCTAACCTGGAAAGACGCCACAATGCACATTCCTCCTCCGGGACCTGTTACCGTGTCTTCGAAGGTGGATTCGGAAACATATTGCCGTTTTAAAGAGTTGCCGAAAAGCCGCATATCGGTGGAAATCGATTTCTTTATGACGCCCATTCCCATAAGGGGTGAAGTGGATCGCCCCTTCTATCCATACATGCTGTTAATGGTAGACTCAGCAAAAGGGTTGGTTGTGGGGACAGAATTGTTGCAACCCATACCATCATTACAAGGGATGTGGGAAGAAATCCCACAACATCTCATCGCAGGTTTGGCAAAATTGAACCTGAAACCGGCTAAGATTTCGGTCCGGTCCGACCTCTTATATAGCCTGCTTCATCAACTCTGCGCGGATTTGGAGATTACTCTTCAAGGCGCCCATCGTCTGCCAATGCTTGATGAGGCCAGGGCCAGTTTGGAACAAATGTTTGGCAAGTTT
The DNA here is from genome assembly GCA_024275555.1 of Calditrichota bacterium. Lineage (GTDB taxonomy): Bacteria > Calditrichota > Calditrichia > RBG-13-44-9 > J075 > JAJRYW01. The sequence continues at coordinate 6,773 of JAJRYW010000217.1, forward strand.
TAAGTATATTCGTACACCTTCTCGCATCCTCATACATGGATTTTTTACTGCTTCCGGTACTCTACCCTGGAAAAAACCCGGGAGGCTCCGGCCTCCCGGGTCAACATTCCCCATACATTTATTGTATTTGTGTAGCCGGCCAGTTATCAAGGGGGCATTGCCATTGCATGAAGGCAACTACACAAATACAATATATTTAAGGCAGAGCCTTATATTGGCGATCCGGCGCAGAGCACCGGATCGAGCAGGAACAGATTGGAATTTATTTGAAATTTGGGTTTTGCGATTTGGAGTTTTGCTCCTCTTGCGATGAGGTGCAGACTGTTTTCCAGCGCCGGTGCATCCAGAGGTACTGCTCCGGATACTCCCGGACCAGTTTCTCCAGCTCCCCGGTAAACCAGGCGGTTATTTTGGCAACATTCTCCTGATTCACCTCGGTTAAGTTGCCGAACTCCGGGGTGGAGACATAGATTTTATATTTGAAGGGCGCCGTGCGCACACAGACGCCAAAGATGAGCATCGCCTGGCTGCGCAGATGCATCACTGCGGCGCCCACCGGTGTTGAGGCCGGCTGGCCGAAGAAGGGCACAAAGACGCCCTTGCGGCCGCCATCCTGATCGCCGAGTAGGCCTAAAAATTTATGTTCCTGCACAATGGGCAGCGCTTTGCGAACCGCCCCGCGCGGATAGAGAATTTCCACCCCCCAGCGCCGCCGCAAATCTGCGGTGCGCTTGTCTACCAGCCGGTTGCTTTGCCGCAGTTGGATGACCGACCCGCCGTCAAAATACTGCGAGGCCAGCCAGGCCAGGGCAATTTCCCAGTTGCCGAAATGCGCCGAGACAATCACTGCTCCCCGGGAACTGTTCTTCAATTTATCCGCCAGGGCCTGATCGTTGAATTCCACGCGGGTTTTGATTTTCTCCACCGTCCAGCGTCCCATTTTAAAAAACTCCAGGGCGGTCAGCGCCCAGTGGCGGTAGCAGCCCCGGGCAATCTTTTCCCGCTCTTCCGGGCTTTTCTCCGGAAAGGCCCGGGCCAAATTCTCCAGGCTGACCTTCCGGCGATATTTAAAGAGATCATACACTAAAAATGCCAGAAAATTTGCGAAAGGGCGCATGGCCCATTCCGGCATGATGGTAATCTTCCACTCGATGAATCGGAAAATCGCATATTCCAGCCGGTGCTGAATCCGCTTCTTTACGCTCATGTGCTGCTCATCCTTTAATCACCCCGATTGGCGTTAGTTTAGCGACCTTTTTACTGATGCCGGCCCGGTGCATCACCTCGACCACCTCGGAGACGTCTTTGTAAGCCTCAGGCATTTCTTCGGCTACTGTACGCATTCCCCGGGCTTGCACCACCACTCCCCTCTTGCGCATTTCTCCCAACAGATCGCGTCCTTTGCCGGCTTTTTTAGCCTTGCTGCGGCTCATCACCCGGCCGGCGCCGTGGCAACTGCTGCCAAAACTTTCTTCCATAGCTGCCGCCTGGCCTACCGCCACAAAAGAATAGCGACCCATGTCCCCCGGGATCAGCACCGGCTGGCCCACCTCCCGATAAGGCGCCGGCGTCAGCGGATGGCCGGGGGGAAATGCCCGCGTGGCGCCCTTGCGGTGCACACAGACTTTTTCCACCTGCCCGTCAATCCGGTGTTCTTCGATTTTGGCGATATTGTGGCAGACATCATAGAGCAGCGAAAAACCCAAATCACGGGGGGAGACGCCCAGGGTGCGCAGGAAACTGTTGCGGGCCAGGTGCATAATCACCTGGCGATTGGCCCAGGCAAAGTTGGCTGCCGCCGCCATCGCCCCCAGGTACTGGCGGCCCTCTTCGGATTGAATCGGCGCGCAGGCTAATTGACGATCCGGCAATTGAATTCCATAGCGATGCGCCGCGCGCGACAGAATGCGCAGATAATCATCGCAGACCTGGTGGCCCAGCCCCCGGGAGCCGCAGTGGATCATCACCACCACCTGGCCGGGGAAGAGTCCCAGCGTTTCGGCGGCCGGGGCGTCGTAAATATCCTCCACCACCTGCACTTCCAGAAAATGATTACCGGATCCCAATGTGCCCACCTGGTCCGCTCCCCGTTCCCTGGCTCGGGCGCTGACATCCTCCGGCTGCGCCGAGGCCAATGCGCCGCCTTCTTCGGTGCACTCCAGGTCCGCCTCGCTGGCGTAGCCCCGCTCCAGGCACCAGCGCGACCCCATGCGCAGCAGCTTATTCATCTCCTTTTTGCCCAGTTTGCCGATGGCCCCGGCGGCGCCCACCCCGGTGGGCACATCCCGGAAAAGGTTCTGCACCAACTGCTCCAAATACGGTTTCACATCCGGGTAAGAGAGGCGGGTGCGCACTAACCGCACCCCGCAATTGATGTCGTAGCCGACGCCGCCGGGGGAGACAACCCCTTCTTCAAGATCGGTGGCGGCCACCCCGCCTATGGGGAATCCGTAGCCCCAGTGGATATCCGGCATGGCCAGGGAGTACTTGCGGATACCCGGCAGCATGGCCACGTTGATCACCTGTTTGAGGCTCTCCGCCTCGGCCAGGATTTTTTCCATCATCCGCCGGTCGGCAAAGATTTTTCCCGGCACGCGCATGCCCCGCACCGGCGGAATCAGCCAGGTTACCTCGCTAATTTGCCGGATTTCGATGTCCTGATAGTGTAACGTGACCATCATAGACCTCCCTATTCGTACCAATTATGTATTCAAATTATTCTGACGCAGAAATTCGCTGATTAAACCGAACATTGCTGAAAAAAAATTTTTCGGCTGCGCCGCCGATCACTATCAAATCTCTCTCCCGGCGTTTCTTTGACCAGGATGATTTATGAATTCCGCCTGTTCACCTGTGTTTTTAATGGTAAAAAAATGTTCTGTGTTCTTCAGTCTTATTCGGCGTTTTTCCGCGTCAATTTTTTTAATTCTACTTTAACACTTTAGTTTTCATGTCGCCCTTATGGGGCTTAAACACTATAAATTATTCTTATTCCGGCGCTTCACAGCGGGCTTTCTTATTTTGCCCCTTCAGGGCTATTTCGATATTCCAGCCCCGAAGGGGCGTCTTAGAACCGCCCGGAGCAACGCTCCGGGGGAAAGGTCGTCGAAAATGCAGCACCAAAGGGGCGCAATAAATTAGGTGTTCGAAAATATGCATTCTATTTTAAAAGTCTTAACTGACGGTTCGGTTATTTTTTGGCCGGTTTTCGAAATTCTTGGTGATTTCCTATTCGAAAGTTCTCGTTTTGGGAAAAATTCACGCCTGGCCACAGTTTCATACACAGAACCTTTGGTTTTACGTAGAAATCAATCGAGGACTCTCCAACTGGTAAGTTTCCGGGTGATAGCCGGAAAACAAAAAAATGGGCGCATGACAAATTGTATTTTACAGACATTCTTTAAAACCGTTGAAACGGTTAAATGATCGCTGCAAGATGTCATTAACACCGGGCTTAAGCCCGGTGTTAATGAGAAAGAAATTATTACATAGCCGTTTTAAC
>JAJRYW010000218.1 GCA_024275555.1 Calditrichota bacterium
GAATATCGCCAAATTCGGGCACAAACTTTTTGCCTCGAATAGTGGTGATGAAGTTGTTCTTGTCAAAGGTAGCAATCTTCATTGCCTGGGACTTGGTTGAAGTTTCCCGCGGCAATTGGTAGACATTGTAGCCTTCAAAGTTGAAGCCCAGCACCGGGTCGTTTGCTTCAGTGGCTTGATAGGCGTCAATATCGCTGCCCCAATCCAGAACAATTTCCCGGTCCAGTTCGGTCAAGGTAACTTTCGGCCGAATCGGAGGCTTGGGGATGCCCTGGAACAGTCTGTTATACAAGAACTGGGCAAAGTCATCATTAATCTTCATTTGGGCCACGGCGTTACGGTTGTTGCCGCCTTGCTGGGCCACAATACCACCGACAACGGCTACAACCATTTCCTGCACACCCGGTTCGCCGGCATCGCCTTTGCCATTACCGTTCAAGTCATCCCAGTTGGGAAGAGTAAACGGGCCGGAGTTCAAAGCAATCCGACGGTCGCCAGGGCCGAAGTTGTTGCCGAAGGCGTCGATATCGCCGGTTTGCAGGAAGGGATCACCGCTCAAGGGGAACTTGGTCGGTTGACCGGCATTTTCACCAGCTCCGGCAATATAAGGAGTGGGGTTCTGCAGGTCGGTGGTCGGGGTATAACCATTGAGCATGTTATACCATTCCAGCGTTCCATCAAAGTCGCCCAGGGGCGGATCGGAGATGGGGCTGCCGGCGGCAAAGAAGATAAACGAGGTCATGGGCAGGTTGCGGTAGCCCGGGAATTTTTGGAAATCAAAAATAGCGGTGTCTTCCGGAGCGCCCGCAACCATGGGTCCCTGGAAGAAGTCAAAACCAACGGCTGCCGGGGGCAGGTTAAAACCGCTGAAATCATCGTCGGTCAGGAAACCACTGTAGGAAAAGCCGAGGCTCCGGGGGATGTCACAACCGGCCAGGTCGTCGGTATAGTTGCCCACGTCCGGGTCGACCCACTGGGAGACGAACATGGAGTCTATCTGGTATCCGGATTTGTTGATGAACCGGAACCGCTTGAAGAGCATTTGACCCAGGGTTGCATCGGGCTGGTTGTAGCCCCAGATGGTTACTTGCAGTTCCAGGCCAATCGGCTGGGAGCCGTACAAAGAAGTGGTTCTGGCAACATCGAGGTCATTGGCGACAAAGTAAATCACCTGGTCGGCGCCGGCCACACCCGGTTCTTCACGTTCACCGATTTCGATGGTGCCGTTACCATTCAGGTCCACTTCCACGCCCGGATCATATTCGCCGTTGCCGTTGGCATCGTAGAAGGGAGCGCCTAAATCGGTCGGCCAATTTTCCCAATCGGTAGCATACTGGTCAATCAGGAATTGGACTTCCGCATCCGTTACATCGGAAATCGATTTTTCTGCGTGTTCGGCAGCGTCCTGGCGCATACCGGGATCATCTACAGTCAGATTCTGATAGTCGCGGCGGATACGGTAGATACGTGCACGCAGGTCTGTCGGATCCACAGCAGTGGGAGGATTTACACCGTCGCCCGGGGTAACAATCCAGCCCGGTTGAGTTCCGATGACGTAGGTTTGCCCGCCTACCCGGGGGTTTGTATCAACCGAGGGAGGTAAATAACCGCCCCAGATAATACCTTCAGCAAAAACAACTCCGGAGGTACCGCGAGGATAGATACCGCCTGAGTTACCCGAAATCGGGCTACGACCGATGAGACCGTCATTCCGTACCCAGTAACTGAAATTCTGAATGTTACTGAGCGTTTGCAGGAAGTCGGCCTGTACACCTGGCTTCTGTAACTCTTGGCCGCTCGGCGCTTTGGCAAGCGCGTTGTGGGCCAGGAACAGCCAGGCCATCGCTATGAATAAAATGGAGATTTTCTTAAACATTTGCGACTCCTTGATATTTAGATCAACGAACAACTTTTAGTAATTCAACTTAATTCCGAAGAAAATCTGACGGGGACTGCCATAGAGTTCATTACCAGTAGCGTCCCAATAAGCTTGTCCGTTTTCAAGATTGATTGCCCGATAGAGCTGCACATATTCTTCACCACCATTGGCGTCAATCGTGGCCTGGGAAATGGCCCGGTTGGAGATAAAGCCGTCGTCATCAGCGCTTCCGGTATTCGGGAAAACGTTGATCACGTTTTTGCTGTTGAAGAAATTTTGTACCCGCATATAGAGAGTAGCACGCAGTTTATCAGTTAAATTGAAGGCTTTATCGATCCGTAAATCGGTCAGGAAGTTCCAGGGAGTCGTAGAAGCGCCTAAGGCTTCGCGGGCTTTCCGGGAACGGGTATCTGCCATGTAATCGGTTCCGGCAGTATACGGGTCAGCCTGGCCACCCACCAAAGGCTCTGCAAAGGTATATGCATGGCCGCTGGAGAAGGTAAACAGAACGTTGAGACCCAGGTTTTCCAGGATCGGACCGCCGTCGTTCTTGCCATAACGGTAATCAAGATTAATCGATCCGGTGTGAGCCTGGTTGAAGTCCAGCGGAGATACGGTAGTCGGAACCGGAGTAGCGCGTTCGAGAGCAGAACGATAGCTGTTCTCATTCGAACCGGTGCCTTCGGCCTGAGAATAGGTGTAATTCAATTGTCCTTGCAAGCGATTGGTGCGACGCAAAGTCAATTTGAAATCCAGCCCTTTGGTCGTGGCAAAGTCGCCATTCTGGAGTATCGAATAGCGGGAGAGACCGGAAGTGGGGTCTACATCCTGGGCGCCAACTTGAATCTGACCGCGGATATTGCGGTAAAAACCGGAGATGTCAATAGCGGCTACTTGAGAGAGCTGCTTACGGAAACCGATTTCGTAAGAAGTGGTGCGGGTCGGCTCCAGGCCATATCCCACCGGGTTTTGAAAATAGTTACCGGAAATTACGATTTGCTGTGCATAAGCAAATGTTCCGAAGTAAATATTGTTCAATTCGGTCATCTGGATAAATTTACCATACTGCATGTAGAATACGGTTTTGTCGCTGACCGGGAAAGAGAAGCCCAAACGGGGGCTGATTTGCTGGAAGGGATCCACATCTTCCCACTCGGAGGCCAAAATGAATTCATCCGGGCCGCGCTGGGGATTTTCCGGATTTTTCAGCCGGCGGTCGTCGGTGTCAAAATGATCGAAACGCAGACCCACGTTGATGATCAGGTCATTATATTCGATCTTGTCTTGCACATAAAAAGCCGCAAAAAGCGGATTCTTAGGCGCATCAAAACCGTCGTTCAGCTCATTTCCGAAGAAATCATAACCATAGTTATTCGGACGTGCAGAACGGGCCCATACATCTGCAGGAATATCATCCAGGGTGTTATAGATATCTTGTTGCAGCAGGGAAATCGCACTGGGATTCAATGCAAACCGGCGCAATTCGTAGCGGCGGGCATCGAAACCGATTTTGATTTCATGGTAGCGCGACATCTGGGTGGTAAAATCCAGGGCGCCGCCAATATACTGCTCATCTTGTTTCCGGTAAACGGCATTCGGTTGACCATTACGGGCAAAAGGAATACCATTTAAACGATAAGCATACTGGGGACGATAGGCGTCGCGATAGACCACTTGACCATTGGTGGCGTTATATACCGCGGCGCTGTCATACCAGGATTTCCAGTTGTTGCCCAGGTAAGAGTCTTCTCTGTCGAGAGTACGCTTGAAGTAGTTCAACTTCAATGAATAGAGAGTCTTGGGCGAAAGAACATGGGTCATTTTCAATCCCAGCAAGACGCTCTTGTCAATATCCTCATTATAACGCTCATTTAAAATGTTGAGCATGGGGGTATTGGTGCCAAGGAAGTTGGTGTTTTGACTGGTTTCATCTTTATATACACCGCTGACACGCACCCGAATCGGGCTGTAATCGAACAGCAAGGTTCCGTTCAAAGCCCAACGCGTGAAGCTGCGCTGCGGAGTAAATCCATCCGGATAGGTAAGGTCTACAACATCCGGGTTCCCGGCTGCTACATTGGGGTTGTCCGGGTTGCTGTCAACCAATCCGTTGAAGGTGAAGCCTTTGCTGAAACGCACATCACGGTCGCCTTGATCCGCATTTTCACCGGCAATAAAAAAGCGGATGTTCTTGGAAAAGAGCGGACCGCTTAAAGTTGCCACAGCAACATGATGACGATAGCTGTAAGTATCCAGGAACTGGCCGCCTTCGCTGGCAAACTTGTCCGTCTGGAAGTCTACGCTGGCTTTATATTTGGAGCTACCGGTACGTAACTCTGTACGGATGATCCCGGCATTCGCGCCGCCGAACTCCGCATTGTAACCGCCCGCCAATACCTGAAATTCTTCCACTGCTTCCTGAATGACATACACCACATTGGTGTTGCTCACCGGAGAGGTAGAAGAGGCCCCATCCAGATAGTAACCGACTTCATCGCTACGGCCGCCGCGGATGAATACTTCGCCATCCTGGACCACAACGCTGTTTTGAAGCGCCATGACTTCATTGAAACCGCGAACCGGGATGTTTTCCAATTCGTCAGAGGTCACCAGAGAAACACTTTGGGTGACGTGCTTCTCAACCAGCGGTCTTTCTGCGGTGATGACAACCGCTTGACCTTCGATGGCAGCTTCCGCCAGTTCAAAGTTTACTTCGCGGGTGGTGCTTGCCGACACACGGATACCTTCTTTGATGACGTCTCCGTATCCGATAAAACTGGCCCGGATATCATAAACCCCAACCGGAACGTTCAGAATTACATAGTAACCGTCTACGTCCGTGGCGGCGCCAAACGTGGTACCTTCTAAGTTAATGTTTACACCTGGGAGGGGCTCACCGTTGGCTTTGTCTGTAACAACGCCAACAATTTTTCCGGAGGACTGCCCAAAAAGGAAAAATGGGAGCGCCATCAGAACAACTGTTAAGAACAGTATTTTTTTGTTCATCTCTCTGTCTCCATACATACATTTGTTGAACAATTAAAATTGCAAACGAGAATTACTAACTTCAGCCTTATGTCATACTTCTCCTCCTCTAATTTGGTGAAACAATAACATTAATGCGGAATGAGACAAACTACTCCACGATACAGTTATATAACTACATTGAATGAATGAATAATGGTAAATACTTATGAGGATAAGGAAATGAATGTAACTTTTTTGAGATACTCTCGGATAGACGCGTATGTAAATGATAAAAGCCTATGGTCTCTTCCTCGCGTTAGTTGAACGGACTACTGACCTACAAAAATCGTGCACACTTTTCAGCCAAAATACAGATAACGCATTGTTTTTAAAAACTTTAGGCTTTCTTGATCAGTTGGTAATTCTTTCACGCCCGCTGTGATTCTGATCAATTTTTCCCATCTGGGTAGGAAAAGTTTTTCCTACCTGTGGATGATTATAACTTCACTCAGGCTCTCAAGGCTCTCGGCAAAACAACCCTAAATCAAATATTTATAATAATTAAGTTTGTGTATTTCTCAAAAAGCACCGATAAGTATAAAGCTCCTCACTTAAATATGCAATAGGTAAAAGAAATTTGTAACTATCCGGGCTGCTCGCTTCATCGCTCAAGCTTTCCGGCTCAAAAGCGCTTGCGAGGCGCATTGCCGCAGGCCCCGCCGGGGCTTTGCAGTAAACAATCCGGCTTAGAATTGACTTTAAAGGTGTTGCGGTTAACGGGAAAAAGACGGCGATGACGGCCAGTTCAAATAGAAGCGCGAGACAACCGCTTCAGCGGGTTTATTGTTGGGCGTAAAATCATTGTTCCCCGGGCCCCCGTAATCCAGGTAGCTGGGCCACTTCCACCAATAGAGGCCATGCAGAGACGGCTCTTCTTGTGCTGCGCTCAAAAATGCCCGGTAGGAGCGCGCCTGCGCCTCCAGGTCCACCGGTTTCCCGGCCGCACGCTCGTGCGGCTGCCTCCAGGAAGCGGGAGTGCTGGTAAAACCGACTTCCGTAATAATAACTTGCTTTTGAAAGCGCGTAGCAACCTTGGCAATTCTCTGCATAATTTGCGACGCCCCTTCCCGCAACTCCGCATCCGTAGCCGTTTCACTTTCTGAAAGAGGGTAGTAACAGTTCAGGCCGATATAATCCAGCGATCCCCAAAATGACAATTTCTCGAACTCTTCTCCCCAATTGGCGGCGTAAGTAAGTTGACCGCTGTAAAGCTTCCGCAACTCGCCAATCAACCGGCGCCAGTCATCGGGACGATTCCGGGTTGTTTTTACCATCTCCACGCCGACAGACAGAATTTCGATGTGGTACATCTCCGCCAGGAGAGCAAAGTGGCGAATCCAGCGCTTATAATAATGAAAGAACTTCTGCCAATCCTGCGGCGATCGCATTTCAATTTCCCCCGGCCAACTGCTTCCCAGCCACAGGTGGGGCTTAAGCATGACCGACAAACCGAACTTATGCGCCGAGGCCGCCGCATAGATGATGCTCTCATCGTTTTCGGCGCCGGCGCTGCGAGAGTGCCGTAAAAATACCGGGGTGTGAGTATCGCGCATGTAGCTGAAAGGGGTAAGCGAGACGCTATTCACGCCCAGGGTTTTAATTTAGCCAACGCCTGGTCCGATTTGGCAGACAGGTAACCGTTGTAGACCTGGTAGCCCTCGTGGGCATGGCAAAAGCCTTTTAGGAAACCCGCCGGTTTGGGGAAAGCGGCGCGGTCTTGCCGAATCGCTTCGAGGAATTCCCGGGACTGGATTTGCCAATAAGCCTTCCATTGTTTTTCCAAGCCAATGATTTCTTCCGCGGAAGGACGCCAGGCCTGGTAGCGGTGCAAGAACTCTTCCCTGCCCAGCAAATGAATTAAGAACTCCACCAGGGCCCCGGCTTGCGGCTCCAGCAGCAGGCGGGACTCCCGGGCAAAGATTTGCTCGTCAAAAAGTTCCCGGAGGGGAAGCATTGCCCCGGAGAGGTGCAGGCGGCTGGCCCAGTAGCGGTGCCCCTTGCCGCGCCAGCGGCGGGAGAGGTGAACCGCCAGCCCGGTTTCCAAAACCGCTGCGGCCGGTCGCCCCAGGCTGCGGCGCAGCACAATTCGCCCTACCGAAACTTCCTCGTCGCCGGGAAAATCCGGATGAATCACCGCGTGGACCTTGCCGGCCTTCATCTCAACATGAGAAAAACGGGTGTCGCCGGTCATCAGCCCCTTGTCCTCAAAACCGGAATAGAGATGATATTCCAACGGCCCCGGGTCGGTCTGGCCGGTAAATTCCGCTACCCGCCGCAGTTGCTGCTTTACCCGTTTCAGAAGGCTGTCAATTTGAACTTCGGAGAGGCTGTAATTGTGGGTAATCACACGCAAACGGCCTTCCTGACGCGCTGTCCGGCGCTCCGATTCAAAATCGCGGTGCAGCGTGCCGCTAAACTGCCAGCGCGATTCCGCTTCCTGGGAGAAAAAGCCCAACACCAGGGTCTCCCCGCCCCGCAGCACCTGGTAATCTCCCCTCATCCGCCAAAACGCCGGAGGATTATCATTGAGCACCCGGGCAAGGTAATCATCATCATTTCCGGAGAGAATGTAGAGCCCCAATTGAGGATTGGCCGGATTCGGGTAAAACAAGATGAACAGGTCGTTTTCCCGATCGTATTTTTTTTGAAATAATTGAAAACGTCTTTTCCCAAATTCTACTGGCAGCTGCGAGCTCATTTCGGCCAATATTTTATTGGAACGCGGTGTACCCCAGATGAGCAATGTGGAGGATGATAGATCCGTTTGCCGGACATCCTGATCGGAGACGATATCAATCCGAATCCAGCGCGCCTGTTTGCGATAGTTTTCTGCCGCGCTCCGGTACTGATCCGCCAATGCCGTATCCGCGCCGGGGTAAACCAGCAACACTTTGCGATGCCGGTAGAATTGCTCCCGGATTTCGGCCCGGGTGGGCAAGTTTCCCTTCCCGGCCGGCGCCTCGCCCAAAAGCGGATCGCGTTGGCCGATCAGGTAAAAAATCACCAACAGGGCCGCCCCGGTCAGAAAAATCCATCGGGCGGATTTGGTTAATCTATTTGGCTTCATCACTCGCCATCATTATAGACCCGGGAATTAGTTTGAAAATGTAATTGTTTTAAATATGATAAGTGAGTTTCCCACAGCGGGACCATTAAATTTGGCGTATTTAAATTTCCCCACCCCGGCCCTCCCCGAAATCGGGGAGGGAGGCCGGTTTCCCCCCGATTTCGGGCTCCATCGTGAGCTCAGCCGAACGGGGGATTAAGGGGGGACATTGCTATTGCATGAAGGCAACTACACAATACCCTTAAAAATAACTTTGAGTTCACTCTAAAAAGTCATTAGAGACCAGGGTATAACATTACTAATTTTTTGGATAACTTATTGTAATTTTGTATATTACAGCCAAATTTAGTATGGGTTAAC
>JAJRYW010000219.1 GCA_024275555.1 Calditrichota bacterium
TAAGTAATTGCACTTAAATAAACGACAATTCGTACTTGCTGGCTTCGACAAGCTCAGCCAGCAGTCCCAGCCAGGAGGCTGAGCTTGTCGAAGCCGGTAGTGCCTGAAAAAGTGTCGTTTATTCAATACCATTTACTTAATCGATTTTCCCTGCAAATAAAGTTTTTATAAAATATATCCGCGTATACCTGTGTTCCCCCCGCCGAAGCAGGCGTGTTGTGACTGTTCCGTCGATTAAAGAATACCTCTTCCTGCTCTTCTGTCGCGTACTGAGTTGACATTCATTTTTTTACCGAACCGGATAAACCTCCTGCCTGTGTAGGCCGGGAGCCGACAAGAAAACCATGATCCAGATTTCAATTTCAGAAACCTGTAACTGCACGGCGCTGTTATTTGTTCACGGTTTGCTTATGGTAAAGAGCTGTTTGGTGGAATCTTGCCCGGGCCCGGCAATAAATCCGGATGGACGGTTGAACCATTAACGTATCAAATGAGGAGCAAAACTATGGCTAAAGTCCTGTTGGTCTACCCCCGAAACCCGGTTACTTTTTGGAGCTTTGATGAAGCCCTTAAAATCGCCAAAAAGAAATCGGCCTTCCCTTCGTTGGGATTACTCACGGTTGCCGGGATGTTGCCGGAGGAATACCAGTTGCGCCATGTCGACCTCAACGCGGTTCGATTAGATGATGAAGATATCGCCTGGGCGGATATTGTACTCACTTCTTCCATGATCATTCACTGGCGCTCCCTGGAGGAGATTATTGCCCGGTGCAACGCCCTGGGTACGCCGGTGCTCAACGGCGGGCCGTTGCCAACCCAGTACGCCCGGGATATCGAAGGGAATGCCGCGTTTTATTTGGGGGAGGCGGAGAACGGGTTTGTCGATATCGTAGAGCAAATGATTGAAAAGGGGCCGGAGAATAAGCGTACTTATATCGATCACCGGGGCAAGTTCAAAAGCTTAATGGAAACCCCGGTTCCCCGCTGGGACCTGATCGACCTCAGCCATTACACCTCGATGGTGCTTCAGTTTACCCGGGGCTGCCCGGAGTCCTGCACCTTTTGCAATATCCCCAGTTTATATGGCAAAGTGACCCGTCTGCGGGAAAAAGAACAGATCGTGGCGGAATTTGACGCGCTCTACAATGCCGGCTGGCGCGGCGCGGTGATGGTGGTCGACGATAATTTTGTCGGCAATAGCGAGATCATTTGCGAGCTTCTGGAAGAAGCCATTATCCCCTGGCAGCAGGAACGCGACTATCCCTTTAGCCTGGCTACCCAGGCCAGCATCCGCGTCAGTGATAATCCCCGCTTGCTGGAAGCCATGCGCCTGGGCGGCTTTGACAAGGTGTTTTGCGGGATCGAATCGCCCTCGGAGGCCAGCCTCAAATTTATGGGCGCCCGCAAAAACCTGCAAGGCGGGCGTTCCCTGCTGGAAAAGATAAAAGAACTCCAGCGTTCCGGCCTGGAAGTGATGGCCGGCTTTATTATCGGCCTGGACGCCGATCCGGATGACATCGCTGAGCAGATGATCGATTTTATCCAGGACGCCGCTATCCCGGTCTCCATGGTGGGGATTTTAGGGGTGTTGCCGGATACACCGGATTACAAGCGCTTCCAAAGATTAGGCCGTTTGATTGAGAATGTCAAATATACCGGCGACTCCGGCCTGTTTAACCGCAGCCTCAGTTTTGTGCCGGTGATCCCCCCGGAAACGCTCTTTGCCCGGCACCGTAAGGTGGTGGAAACCATCAACAGTCCCGAGTACTATTTTGAGCGCTGCCTGCGACTGTATGAACACCAGGAACTTCCCCTGTGCACCAAACGCCCCCTGACGCTGGAGATATTAAAAGCCGCCTTTCGCGCGGTCTGGACCCAGGGCGTTCGCTCCGATTACCGGGCTCATTACTGGAGGTTCCTCTTCAAAGTGCTGTCCAAATATCCCGGGAAGATCGGTTCGGCCATTTCCCGGGCGGTGTCCGGCCACCACCTGATCATGACCACCCGGGAAGCGTTGCAGGTCGATAATCTCTATACTTTTTTGGAAGAAGCGCCGCAAAGTTTTGAAGAATACTGCCGGGGCCGTCGGGAGGTCTTTCAACCGAACGGACGTCCTCAACCGGTAGAATTATTTAAAATAGTCCGGAAACGTTTTAAAGGCGTCCGGGACAATCCGGAGGGGGTACGGCAGCAAGGCCGAATCCTGATCGAGATTGCCGAGCAGCAGTACGCAATGCTCCGGGAAGAAACCCGGGAACAGATAAGCGAATCCATTGCCCGCTTCCGGAAAGAAATAGAGCGGATTTGCCAGGCCAAACCGGAACCGCAACTGCGTGCCGGATGATCCAACTCGTTCCAGGCTCCTGCCTGGCACGTTTTTTCTTGCTCAAAGCTCCTGCTTTGAGCCATCTCTATCTTGTTCGCGGAGCTTTAGTCGAAGGAGCATTCCCCGCGGGCGCCAGGAACGAGATTATAGAGGCGTGAATTAATCCGCGAATATAGATTGGCCCGGTAGCCGCATTCCGGAGAAGCGGCGGTCTTCTTAACTTTCTTCCCGTATCAATAAGAAACGCTGGTTCCTGCCTCCTATATCATTAACACCGCGGCTTCAGCCCGGTGGTATGAACTGCTTGGAGGTACGAAGGAAGCGTTTCAACGCTTTCCTACCCTGGGCAAAGAAAAGGAACAGGGGGAAGTAAACCACCGGGCTGAAGCCCGGTGTTAATAAGAGAGTTCCAGGCGCTTCAGGCGCGTACAAGTTCTAACTGAAGCACGGTTGTTATAGAGGCGTGAATTAATCCGCGAATATAGATTGGCCCGGTAGCCGCATTCCGGAGAACCGGCGACTTTCTCGAATTTATTCACGCGTCTATAAGAAGCGGTAATCAAAGCCGGAGCTTTGAACGAGAACGAATGACTTGTTATGTTTGACTCACCACTCACCACTCACCACTCACCACTCACCACATTCAATCTTACATACTCCTCCGGTACTGCCCGCCCACCTGGTAGAGCGCCCGGGAAATCTGGCCCAGCGAGGCTGTTTTGCAAACTTCCATTAACTGCTCGAAGATATTGTCGTGCTGCACCGCAGCGCGTTTGAGCGACTCCAGCGCCTGCTCAACGACATCTTCATTGCGTTTCTGGAAATTACGCACCGATTGGATTTGAAACTCCTTCTCCTCGGTGCTGGAGCGGCTGACTTGCCTGGGAACTTGCAGCGGAGAGCCGTTGCTGCTCAGGAAGGTATTCACCCCGATAATGGGCAGCTTCCCGCTGTGTTTGAGCGATTCATAGTAAAGCGACTCTTCCTGGATCTTGTTGCGCTGGTACATCGTTTCCATCGCTCCCAACACCCCGCCGCGGTCAGTCAGGCGCCGGAATTCCAGCATCACCGCTTCTTCAACCAGGTCGGTCAGCTCTTCGATGATAAACGATCCCTGCAGCGGGTTTTCATTTTTGGCCAGCCCCAACTCTTTGTTGATAATCAACTGAATGGCCAGGGCGCGGCGCACCGACTCTTCTGTCGGCGTGGTGATGGCCTCGTCATAGGCGTTGGTGTGCAGCGAATTGCAATTGTCGTAGATGGCGTAGAGGGCCTGGAGAGTGGTGCGGATATCGTTGAAATCGATTTCCTGGGCGTGGAGAGAACGTCCCGAGGTCTGGATGTGGTACTTCAGCATCTGCGAGCGGGCATTGCCGCCGTACTTCTGTTTGATGGCCTTGGCCCAAATACGCCGCGCTACCCGGCCGATCACCGAATACTCCGCATCCACCCCGTTGCTGAAGAAGAAAGACAGGTTCGGGGCAAAATCATTGATGTGCAGGCCCCGGCTGAGGTAGTATTCCACATAAGTGAAGCCGTTGGCCAGGGTAAAGGCCAACTGGGTAATGGGATTGGCCCCGGCCTCGGCAATATGATAGCCGGAAATCGAAACCGAGTAGAAATTGCGCACCTTGTTGCGGGTAAAATACTCCTGGATATCGCCCATCATCCGCAGGGCAAATTCGGTGGAAAAAATACAAGTGTTCTGAGCCTGGTCTTCCTTGAGAATATCGGCCTGCACGGTTCCCCGCACCACCGAGATCGTCTCGGTTTTGATCTTCTCGTACACTTCTCGCGGCAGCACCTGGTCGCCGGTAACGCCTAAGAGCAGCAAGCCCAGTCCATTGTGGCTGCGCGGCAGCTCGCCGTTGTAGACCGGCCGGGGCGCGCCTTTCCCGGCGTAAATTTTTTCGATTTTCCGCTGCACTTCATCCGTCAGGCCCTGCTCGCGGATATACACCTCGCACTGTTGATCCACCGCGGCGTTCATAAAAAATCCCAGCAGCATCGGGGCCGGCCCGTTGATGGTCATCGAGACCGAGGTGGTCGGTTTGCTCAGATCAAAGCCGCTGTAGAGCTTCTTGGCGTCATCCAGTGTAGCGATGGAGACGCCCGAGTTGCCCACCTTGCCGTAAATGTCCGGGCGATAATCCGGGTCTTCCCCATAGAGCGTCACCGAGTCGAAGGCGGTGCTGAGACGGGCGGCCGGCATCCCCTCGCTCAAATAATGGAAACGGCGATTGGTGCGCTCCGGCCCGCCTTCCCCGGCAAACATGCGGGTGGGGTCCTCGTAGGTGCGCTTAAACGGATAAACGCCGGCCGTATAGGGGAACTCGCCGGGCACGTTCTCGGTGAGAACCCATTCCAGAATGTCCCCCCAATCGTGGTAGCGGGGCAGGGCTATTTTGGCAACTTTTAGATGGCTGAGCGGCTCGGTAAAATTTTCCACCTTGATGTCTTTCCCGCGCACCCGGTAGGTGAAATACTTCTCCGCATAGCGTTTTTTCTTGCGCTCCCAATGGTCGATAATCTCCTGGCAGGTTTTGTCCATACTCCGTTTCAGCTCGGCCAACTGCTTTTCCAGCTCGGAGGTATCGAGTCCTTTTTCTTTGAGCAGGGCGATGGTTCCCTTTACCTGGTAGGCCTGCCGGGCAATCCGGCATTGCTGGTCCACCCAGGCCCGGTAGCGATCGCTGTTTTCGGCGATCTCGGCCAGGTAGCGCACCCGCTCCGGGGGGATGATGTGGATTTTCTCGCTCATCTTTTCGGTGATCTGAAAGTGCGATTCCCAATCCAGGTCGCAGCGTTCCACCAGTTTGTCGATCACGGCCCGGTAAAAATTGTTGGTTCCCGGGTCGTTAAATTGCGAGGCGATGGTTCCGTAAACGGGCATATTCTCCGGATTTTCATGCCAGAG
The DNA here is from genome assembly GCA_024275555.1 of Calditrichota bacterium. Classification (GTDB taxonomy): domain Bacteria; phylum Calditrichota; class Calditrichia; order RBG-13-44-9; family J075; genus JAJRYW01. The sequence goes on from JAJRYW010000219.1 coordinate 5,244, forward strand.
CCCGTGAGAGCGCTGGAACTGCTTCTGCACATCTCTCAGTGCGTCCTCCGCGCCCCGTTTATCAAATTTGTTGATGGCGATCAGGTCGGCGAAGTCGATCATATCGATCTTTTCCAACTGGGTGGCCGCGCCGTATTCCGGGGTCATCACGTAGATGGAGACGTCGGCAATCTCGGCTACCCCGGAGTCGCTTTGGCCGATCCCGGCCGTTTCCACAATAATCAGATCATACCCGGCGGTTTTCAGCAAATTGACTGCCGGGATGATGGTGCGGGTCAGCGAGGCGTGGGCCTGGCGGGTGGCAAAAGAGCGCATGTAGACCCGGGGGTTGTAGATCGCGTTCATGCGAATCCGGTCGCCTAACAGCGCTCCGCCGGTTTTCCGCTTGGAGGGGTCCACCGAAAGAATGGCAATCCGTTTGCCGGGAAAATCCTGCAGGAAACGGCGCACCAGTTCATCGGTCAGCGAGGATTTCCCCGCCCCGCCGGTTCCGGTAATGCCCAGCACCGGGGTGTGATGCGCCCCGGCGGTCTCGGCCAGCGCCTTGTTAAAACGAGACGATTCCCGGTGAAAATTCTCGATGTAGGAAAGCGTTTGGGCAATGGTATTGATGTCGCCGGCCTGAATCTGATCCAATTCGTTGCCGGCCAACTCGGTTTTGGTTAAATAATCGCATTTTTCCAGCATGTCGTTGATCATGCCCTGCAAGCCCATCAGGCGGCCGTCTTCCGGGGAATAAAGCCGGGTGATTCCGTAGGCGTGCAGTTCTTCGGCTTCTTCCGGGAGAATGGTGCCCCCGCCCCCGCCAAAAATTTTGATGTGACCGGCCCCGCGTTCCTGCAGCAGATCGTACATATATTTGAAAAACTCCACATGCCCGCCCTGGTAGCTGGTCACCGCCACCGCCTGGGCGTCTTCCTGGATGGCCGAATCCACGATCTCTTGCACCGAGCGGTTGTGGCCCAGGTGGATCACCTCGGCGCCGCTCCCCTGCAAAATCCGGCGCATAATGTTAATGCTGGCGTCGTGGCCGTCGAAAAGGGAGGCGGCGGTCACAATGCGAACTTTGTGTTTCAATTCATAGCGAAGCGGCTGCACGTCGGCGGCCGGAGCTTCTTTTTTAGGGGAGGTCTTGCGAATTTTTTCAGTGTTTTTCAGCATAACTCCATCCTGGTTAAGTGGCGTCATTCGGATCATTCCCGGGTCTGCCCGATCTGAGACAGGCGATACAACTCCGCGCAGCACCCGAAAAAAAATATTAACATATCGCCCATCGAATTGCAAACGGATTGTCAAAAGCGCGCTGTTATTTTCCGTTTGGATTTTATCTGCTGCGGGTCAAAATTTGGGCGGTTCTGTCGTCAATAGCTACAGGCCTGGTCAGGAAATCAGGAGTTAAAGAAGTCGACGCTGAAATACGCTGAATATGCTGAAGAACGCTGAAGTAGTTTAAATCAAAAAATATCTCGTGACACAGATCCTGCTGTGTCGCGCACATTGTGAGACTCTGCCCCAGGCGCTTATGGACAGAGGATTCAAGGTTGTTGCGGTTTTAAAATGGTGTTATGTCAAAGACTTGCTTAGGAAAAATTGATGAGAGCCGCAGAAAGTTTGCTTATCTATCGTACATTTTTTAAGAGCCACGGATTTGCACTGATCAACACGGATTTATAAGGAATTGTGCAAAAATTAACTTCAGCATTATGGATTAACTCTAATTGCTTTTTTAAATATCTGCAAAGCCCTTAATAGCATGAGAAATCCGTGAAAATCTGGTGCGCCAGGCTAAGGCTGGCGAGTCTTATAAGTTGAAAGGTACTTATCATGATAATTGCTTGTTTAATCATGTAGTCAATCGAGCGTAGTCTGGAGTAATCCAGCCTGCGAAGCCTCGTGCGACGAAAGTGTGA
>JAJRYW010000220.1 GCA_024275555.1 Calditrichota bacterium
ATGGTTTTTGGAGAGACAATCTCTTGTCCTATGGTGATTTTGACGCCAATCGCGAACAGCAAGGCGTGCTGCTCACCGGCGGCGATCTTAGCGAAGGCAGCGACCCGGTAACCGGGCAACCCTTTGGGAACGGCGGCCGGATCGAACGGCCCGACCCGGGCGTTTTTCATGGTTTCGGACGCGTGTTTAATAATTACACCCAGTATGAAATTAGCACGCTGGGAGCGGATTTTAATTTTACCAAACAATTTAAAAATCACCTGGTAGAGTTTGGCGGCACGGTCGAACAGAGTAACGTTCGCTATTGGAGCATCGCCCCGGTCAGCTTAGCATCCTTCAAGGATACCCGAACCATGGCAGAGCGTTATTTTTCCGGGATAAATTTCTTTTATGGATACGATCTGTTCGGGAATACCATCGAAAATGACAACTTCCGCACGGTCGCCGGAGATCGCTTTCTGGAAGCGGCGCCTCCCCAACCGGTTACCTCAGCCATTTATTTTCAAGACAAGATTGAATTTCAGGATTTTATCCTGAATATCGGTTTCCGCTGGGATCGTTTTGATCCGGATTATATCCGCATCAAAGACCCGTTCAATGTACTTGGATTTGGCAATCCCACCGAGTTAGATGAGGCCGACTTTGAACCGATGCCGGCAGAAAACTATGTCAGTCCCCGGATTGGTTTTGCTTTTCCGGTCACCGAATTCACCGTTTTTCACGCCCAGTACGGCATCTTTCGTCAACAACCGCGGCTGTTCGACTTGTATGATTCCTGGATCAACTTAGATGACCTGGAATTTATTGACGGCCAGGGGCAGAATAATGGTCACCTGAAATCCGAAAGCACCACCCAGTATGAATTTGGCTTTAAACAGCAATTCGGAAATCAGGCCAGTTTGGATATGACCGCCTACTACAAGAATGTAAAAGGGTTGACCAATGTAACCACGGTTACCAGCCAGCGCGGCAGAACAAAGTTTCAATACATCACCACCATCAATGCGGACTTTGGAACCGTAAAAGGCTTAGCAGCCAGTTTCAACCTGCGTCGCCTGGGGCCGATCAGCGTAAAATTGGATTATACACTTGCCCTTGCCGAAGGCACCGGCTCCAGCCAAAGCAGCTCTTTTATCGCAACTTTTCGTAACCAGAACAACGAGACGCCCAAGGTAATTGCACCGCTGGATTTTGATCAGCGTCATACCTTAACTGCCAGCGTCGATTTTCGCGCCAACAAAGGCGAAGGTCCCGTTCTTGCCGGTACAAAAATTCTGGAAAACTCCGGAGTCAACTTTTTAATTTCCTATAATAGCGGCAGACCGTATACGCCGATTGAGTCCCAGAACCTGCTTGCCGGTTCATCGTTGTACGGCCCGGTGCTCACCACACTTAATTCCGCTTATACCGCCGGAACTTTTCGGATAGACATGCGGATGGATAAATTATTTACGATCGGTAAAATTCGCTTAAATCCCTACTTGTGGGTGCAGAATTTACTTGACCGGGATAATTTTATTGATGTTTACCGTTCCACCGGGGAACCTGATGATACCGCCTTTTTGAATAGTGCGGAAGGCCAGCAAAATATTCGTTCGAATCCTGATCCGGAAGCATTTATTCAGGACTATAAGGCGCTGGAAAGGGATCCCACTAATTACGGAATTCCACGTCTGGTACGTCTCGGATTGCGGATTAAGTTCTGAGAAAAACTATAAGAGTGAGGCGATTATGCGTTTTAAAATTCTAACTATGTGCTTGATAACAATATTCATTACCATGACAACCCTGGCAAATGATGCCCGGGGGAAGCGGGGGCTTCGAAAATCCTCCATCGTGGGTGATGTGGTAAAAATGGATGTGAACCGGATTGAGTTGCCAATGCAAAATGACGGTAGTTTCGGTGAAGACGGCCTGGGCGTTTATCCCAAGGGCAGCGGCAATGTCTTTTTGTTCCAGGGAGGAATTGCCGCAACCGCCTTTGTGGATGGCCAGTTGCGGGCCTCCTGGATGGCCAAGGCGTCGCTTATTCAGGAATACCAGCCCGGCAAATGGGGCATGGACCCCGACGACCCCCTGGCAAAGTTTTATATCGTAAATAAATCCGACGGCTTTGGCAGCCAGGCCTACCAGGATTGGGCCGATGCGGTCTCCCTGGGCGCCGATTTCCAGGACCTCGACGGAGACGGCCAATACGACCCCAATGTCGACCGGCCCGATATGATTGGCGACCGGGTTATCTGGTGCGTCTTTAATGATGGCACGCCGATCAATGTGCGCACCCCCCGCCTGGGAACCGACCCCATTGGCCTGGAAGTACAACAACAGGTCTGGGCCTTTGCCCGCAGTGATGAATTGGGAGATGTGATTTTTGTACGCTACCGGTTTATCAATACGGCCGGTACGGATATTCAGGATTTAATCTTCACAATCTGGGAAGACCCGGATTTAGGGAATTTCCAGGACGATTTGATCGGCAGCGATACGACCCGTAGCCTGGGATATATTTATAACGACGGGGACGACAGCGAATACGGCCCCAATCCCCCGGCTTTCGGAATCGACTTTTTCCAGGGGCCGGTCATCTTTACCGGGGTCAACTCGGACACCGCCTTTAAATCCCGCGGGCCCTTCTTCGGAGTGGATACGCTGGTGGGCTGGAAAAACTTACCCATGACCTCTTTCATGTTTTACATCAACGGGGACCCGGTTATTAGCGACCCCACTAACGCCGGGATTGCCCGGAACTACCAGGAAGGCGGCCTGGACCGCAACGGCGACCCCATTGACCCCACCGCCTGGGGAATCGGCGGGACTCCAACCACCGACAACCGTTTTTTCTACAGCGGCACTCCCGAGAATGGTACGGGATGGCTGGATATTACCCCGGCAGATAAGCGTTTTATGGTCAACACCGGCCCCTTCCAACTGGCCGTGGACGACACCCAGGATGTAGTCGTGGCTTATATTGTCACCCAGGGCCCTTCAGACCAACTCAGCAGTGTGGCAAAATTAAGGGTGGTTGATGATGTTGCCCAGGGGGCATATAATGCCAACTTTCAGATTGCCGGAGGCGCTCCCCCGCCCCGGGTGGATGTGCGCACCTTTGATGAACGAATCGAGCTGATTATCGATCTGGAAGCCAACGCCACCCTGCAGCATGATGAAAGCGATCCCCTGGGAAGCCGCCAGGTGTTTGAAGGAATCAAAATTTATCAATTCGGCTCCAACACCACTTCGGAGAATGTCGGCGGCAGGATCAATAAGAAATTATTGACTACCTTCGACCTGGATAATCAATTCAATGGAGATATTTTTGCCCAGAACCCGGAGACCGGGGAAATTATCAAAGTATACGATGCTTCCCTGAGGCAATCGATTGATCCGAATTCGTTTGTCGACGAAGGGGCCGGAATACTTCGTTACGTAATTGAAACCGATGCGTTTAACAACGATCAGCCCCTGGTCAATGGGGTCACTTATTATTTTGCGGTGACGGCCTTTACATTGAATGATGGCATCATACCTTCCACCGGCGAGCCGATTCTCTACCAGGACCCGAACTTTGGCCTGAACAATTGGGTCTCCCGGAAACCGGCGGGAATTACCTTGCTGGAAAATGACATCAGCCTGATCAGCGTGCAACCGCAGAGCGATGAGCTTCAGCCCTTCCGGGCCGAGAGCGCCGAATATGTGGGAAGCCGGGCCAATGTCGAAGGAAGGGTCTTTGCCGACCTGGCCCGCCGCGACGAGTACACAGGACACGATTACGAAGTGTCTTTCTTTGATAATGGCAATTTCTGGCGACTGACCGACCTGACCACCAACACCATTCCTTTCTTTGTCAACTTTGCCGGCGACACGGTGTATGTTGACAGCATGAGATTTCAAGCCTCGGCCTTTTCCGAAGATGAGGCCTGGACATTCCCGATTGTGGATGGACTCTCGGTTCAGGTGTACAACGTGCCCGATCAACTGGATACGGCAAACATTATCCTGGCCGATACGGCGGATATTGCCTGGATTCAAGGTTCATCCGTGTTTGCTAATTCACCAACCAGTATTTTCAGTAACGGAATAGATTTTGTAGATAACATCCAGGCAAATATTGCTAACGGGTTTAAGAAAGAAGATTATTTCCCGGTAAAACTGGTGATCGATACAACCGACATCGCCATGGCGCACCAGTATATTGCCAACTGGAACGTATTCCGGGGAATGAAACCGGTCAAACTGCAAGCATTTGATACCACCGATCCGGAAAACCCGCAGCAATTGAATGTGGCCTTTTTAAACCCTGCCGGGACCATTGATTTTACGGCAAACACCCGCATCATTGTGCTGAAAAGCGCTTATAACGAAGATGGTGTTTACGGTCCCACCGGCGCCCCGCAAGACAGCGCCTTTAAAGCGGACGCCTATATCATTTGCAACTTCGACCCGGTTGCGGATTCTCTCCTGTTGGCAAACCCGCTGGATATTACCATTAAACCGTTCTATCCCAATTCAGACCTGGATGCCTTTCAGATTCGCGGCGAACAACTGAAACCGGAATTAAATGCAAATGAAGCCAAAGGATTGTTGGATGAAGTCAAAGTGGTTCCCAATCCCTATTTTGTGACCAGCACCTATGAAACAAACTTTGACGAGCCTATTGTGCGTTTTACTCATCTGCCCAGCCGGCGAGTTACCATACGCATTTTTAACCTGGCCGGACACCTGGTAAATGTGCTGGAAAAAAATGATGATCAGAATGAACTGCGCTGGAACTTGGAAAATAGTGCAGGTTTAAAAGTAGCTTCCGGCTTATATATCGCTCATATACGCGCGGAGGGAGTCGGTGACAAGGTTCTTAAATTCATGATCATTCAACGAGAAGAGCGAATCGATCGATTCTAAAGAACCTCTCTAAACTAGAAACGCATTAAGGAAGAGGAAAAGATCATGAAAAAAATATCTATCATTTTGAGTTTACTGATTGCCATTGCGGCCGGGAACTCACTTTTTGCTGGCGACCAGAACCGCGTTGGCACCACCAGCGGTGTGCAGCTTCTGATTCCGGTCGGTGCACGTTCGATTGCCCTGGGCGGCGCCCCCCTGGGAGGCGTCCGGGGAGCGGAAGCTATCTATTGGAACCCGGCCGGAATTGCCAATACGGACAAATCCGAATTCCTGGTCAATCATATGAAATACATCGCCGATATAAATCTGAATTACATCGCCGTAACTTTCAACAACAGAACTATTGGCGCGTTCGGATTCCATATCAAGAGCTTTGATTTTGGCGACATCGAACAAACCACCGAAGAACAGCCGGATGGAACGGGTGTCACTTTTTCTCCGACATTTATTGTGGCAGGATTCTCTTACAGCCGCTTGCTTACCGACCGGATCAGCGCCGGGGTAACTGCCAAGATGGTCTTTGAATCGGTTATGCAAACCAAAGCCAACACCCTGGCGTTTGATATCGGGGTGCAGTATTCTTTTAACAGCAAACTACGCATTGGTGTGGTGATGAAGAATGTCGGCGGTAAGATGCGCTACGACGGCGCGAACCTGGAACGGAGATTCCCGCTTCCCTCGAATAGCCAGCAAGTTGATGAAGGCCCCTTCCGGGGAGTTGCACTCAGGTCGGATATTCCGTCGACTTTCTCCTTTGGCCTCTCCTATGTTCTGAATACCAATGAAGATAATTCCCTGATGCTGAACGGTACTTTCTCCAATCAAAGCGCTTCTTCAGACGAAGTCTTCGGTGGTGTGGAATATGCCTTTAAGGATTTCTTTTTCCTGCGCGGCGGCTACAATTACCAAACCCAGGGCTCCAGCGAGCAGATCTTCGGCGCCTCTTTCGGGGCCGGGTTAAAATATCCCCTGGGCAATTTCGACTTTACTTTTGACTATGCTTTCCGTCAACTGACCAGCTATTTTGATTCGAACAATATCTTTACCATTAAGTTGGCCTTTTAATCCGGAAGTAAACTCTGCCGGGGCTATCACAGCGATAGCCCCGCAGGTATCTTAGCCTACCAATGATGAGGCAATTCTCTCAGGCGGAAAAATTCGCTCTAAACCATTCTGTACCGGGATGGTTTTCTACAGTACGTAGCATTTAAAGAAATAAACTTTTCAACAATTTTTCTTCGGTCCTCTATGTATGCCAATAATCCAATCTAAATAATTAACCACGTTAGCAGGAGAGATGTGATGCATTACTCTACCTCAGTAAAACAGGGACAAAAGAACTCGTTTTTGCCGGGTTTTTCGTTCCTGCTGTTAACAGCGCTCTGGATCGGTTTATCCGGATTTTATCATTCGGCGCAGGCCCAGGTAATTTACCAGGGTCCGGCCGTGGGAACTATCTCCGGCGGCGCGCCGGTTTCTACCGGCCAGTTTAAAAATAAACCGGAGTCCATTGTCGGTCCTCAGAAAAAGATTCGAAATCCCTTTTGGGATAAGTTTAATCCGGCCCCGATTAGCGATGCGCTGCAAACCATTCCCCCGGCAGCCCCCGCCGGCAGCAATCTAATTTTCGATGCAGCGGTTGCCAATTCGCCCAGCGTTTCCGTCCCGCCCTCGGTGGTGATGGAGTTCGAAGGCAACGCGCAAACCAACAGTATTCCCCCGGACCCCATCCTTGCCGTAGGGCCGGACCACATCATCAGCATGGTCAATTCCGCCTTCAATATTTACGATAAACAAGGGAATCTGCTCTTCTCGCGCTCTGCGGACAGTTGGTTCCAGAATGTGCTGCCATATTCCGGGCTATTTGACCCGATTGTGATCTATGATCATTTTGCAGAACGCTGGGTGCAATGCTGGGACCTGCAGGATGACGCCAGCCAGACCGGTTACTGGCTCATCTCCGTTTCCGACGATTCCAACCCGATGGGAAACTGGTATAATTTTGCCTTCCCGGCGCACTTGAACGGATCATCAAACGCCTTCAACTGGGGCGATTACCAGAAAGTCGGCTATGATTACCAGGCCGTCTATGTCACCGGCCGGCAGTTCGGCTTTACCACCGGTTTCAATTATTGTAAGATTCGCATCATCCCTAAAGCGGAATTGTACGCCGACAACGGCGGTCCCGTTAACTACACCGATTTCTGGAATTTACGCGATCCCGGGAATATCAGCATCCGCATTGACGGCCCCCCGGTTGTGGCAACACATTGGGATTCCACCAACAATATCGCCTATGCAGTGGTTGACGACAACCATAATACCAGCAATTATGTCACCCTGTGGCGTATCCATGATCCCCTGGGCAGTCCCACGCTCAGCGCGCTCAATATTCCCACCACCGCTGCGCCCCCGGCAAATAACGCCAACCAACTCGGCGGCGGTTTTCCCCGGATTGATGTGGGGCGGCGCACCTATCGCAACGCTTTTTACAAAGATGGAAATATCTGGACCGCCTGTCCCATCGGCGGCGGCGCCGGCAACGCCTATACATTTGCCCGCTATATCCGCATCGATGTGAATACGAATTCTATCCTGGAAGACGCCGCCCTGGGCGCCGATGGATACTATTATCTTTACCCGGCGGCCGTGGTCGATGACGACAACAACATGGTCATGGTTTTTACCCGCTCTGCGGATAACGAATATGCCGGGGCCGGCTATACCGGTCGCCGCGACAGCGATCCTCCCGGCCTGGCCCCTTCGGTGCTGCTGAAAGAAGGAGAAGCCAATTACGTGAAGACCTTTGGAGGATCCCGCAACCGCTGGGGCGACTATATGGGCATCGGACTCTCTCCCGACGGCAACGTGATTTGGAGCTTGATTGAATACGCCAAAGCGCCCTCCAGCACCTGGGCAACCCGCGTCGGCGCTTTTGCCTATCGTTATACCCTGAACGGCATCGTACGCGATGCCAGCAACTCCAATCCCCTGGATTTTGCTTCGGTGGAACTGGTCGAAAGCGGCCGCACTCAGGTGACCGATACCAGCGGTGAATTTGACATGGGTTCTCCCTCCGCCAATGTTACCTTGAATATTAGTCGGTTTGCCTATCAGCCGGTTTCTATGAATCTGACCCTGACCCCCAATACACCTTTGAATGTTAATGTCGATTTACAGCCGGAAGTTCAGGCAACCATCTCCGGGCAGGTTCTGGGGCTGAGCGGCGGCGTGCAGGCCGACCTGGAGTTCTACGCCGAGGGTGATCCCAGCGGCGGTCCCTATGTCGCTACCACCACCGACGCCAACGGCAATTATTCGGTAACCGCTATTGTCGGAAATTACACGGTTGTGGTGAACGCCGTCTCACCTTATCCCAGCAATGTTGTCTTCGAGAACATTGTGCTGGTTCCCGGCGGCCTTACGCAGGATTTCCAACTGGAACCGGCCGACCTGATGCTGGTGGATGACGACGACGGCAGCGTTCACGAGAGTTTTTACAAAGACGCCCTGGAGAACATTCTTGCCACCTATCATCACTGGGATATCCAGGTTGATGGCATACCCACTTCTGCGGATATGGATGCTTATCCCTCCAAAGTGGTGCTCTGGTACACCGGGGATACCAGCGGGGTCACTTTGGACGCCGCGGAGCAAGCGGAACTGCTGGCGCACCTAAACAACGGCGGACGCCTGCTGCTTACCGGGCAGGATATTGCCCAGGATATTAACGGGAGCGCCTTGTTAAACACGCTGGGCTTATCTTATGATGCGGATGCGCCTCAGCCGATTGTCCGGGGCGTGGCCGGCGACATCGGGGATGGAATTATACTGATTACCTCCGGCGGCGACGGGGCCGGCAACCAGGTCTCCAAAGATCAAATGTCTGTTACCAATGCGAGCACCACCCGCACCGTCTTTTACTACGGCGCTTCCCAGGCGGCGGTGGCCGGGGCAGCATACGAAGCCAACGGCGCCAAGGCTGTCGTGTTCGGTTTCGGTATCGAAGGAGTCAGTGAAGCCTCCCGGCGTGAGTCCGTTCTGGATGTGGTCTTGAACTACCTGGATGTTGTTCTGGGTATCGAAGAGCCGGATGAGGCCGGGCCGTTGCCGAGTGAGTTTACCCTGGCGCAGAACTATCCCAATCCCTTCAACCCCAGCACCACCATTGAGTATACGGTCCCCCGCACCGCCAAAGTAGAGTTGACCATCTATAATGCCCTGGGTCAGAAAGTGCGCACCCTGGCCAGCGGTTTACACGCCCCGGGTCTGCACCGGGTGGTTTGGGACGGCCGCAATGAGTTCGGCCGGAATGTGACCTCCGGCGTGTATTTTTATCGCCTGAATGCCGGCGGGCAAACAACCGGAATCAAAAAATTAGTGCTATTAAAATAGTCTGACCTCATAGATCTCCTGAAGCCGCCTCCTCCCGGGGCGGCTTTTTTTATCGGCGTTCCGGCGCAACAGCTTCCATCCGCCCATATTCCGCGATAGTTTAAAATTACTCTCGAATTCATTTTTTATTATGGCCGGAGCAATTTATATTATCTGTTAAGATTGGGCACATCTGTAAACTTCCGAAGTCCATCTTTAACATTGTTTAATTAACATAAGGAGTGATCGATGACTCAGGTCAAGACCACACATCTGGCTATGTGTGTCATAGCTGCGATATTGTTGGGAGTTAGTTCATTAGCGGCGCTAACACTCAAAAAAGCAAGTTTAGAGGAATTAACCCGGGAATCTTCTCTGGTCATTCAGGGCCGGGTTATCTCCGCAGAATCGCGTTGGGAAGATGAACGGCGCCAATCCATATACACAGTGTTGACTATCGAGGTCGAGCAATACGTTAAGGGAAGCGGCCCCAAGGCTATCCAGGTAAAGCAACTTGGCGGAGCGATGGAAGATATCGCCCTGGAAGTCAGCGGTTCTCCCCGCCTTGGGGAAGGCGACGAAGTGCTGTTGTTCCTGCAATCTTTTCAGGGGGCTTATTGGATTCATTCCATCGCCCTGGGATATTACCAGGTCATCCGGGAAAAAGACGGGCAGCAATATGTGCTGAACGACCTGCGCGGTATCAACCTGGTTGACGCCAGCGCCCTGCAAAAGGTATCCCCGGCGGAAGCCTATACTTTTGAGCCGCTGCCGTCATTTGTCAGCCGAGTGCGGCAGTATGTGGATTAAGCCCTTATTCATTTCCTCAGACAAGGAGAATTTATGAAATTAACAAAAT
>JAJRYW010000221.1 GCA_024275555.1 Calditrichota bacterium
AAGGTTACACCCTTCATGATGGTTAGCCCCTCACACTTAAAAAAGTTGTTTCTGCGCCGTCAGGTGTTACAGTTTAAAGTCCACTCCCAGGCGCAGCGCCCCGATGCCCACTCCGGCTTCCGCTACGACGGCTGCTTTAGGCGAAAAATAGTAGCGCGCGCCTACCCCGCCCCCGGCCGTAAACGCACCCACCGTCGGGGTCGAGATGTTTCCGGCCGTTCCGGAGTATTTCACCGACCCGGTGTTCGTTCCCACGCTGAACAGCAGGTAAGTATCAAGCTTGGGATTTTTGAAGACGTTGGCGTGGAAAAAAACGCTTCCCAGGATGACCACATTCCGGTAGGTGAATTTCTCGCCGGAGGTAAAAAATAAAACTTCCTGGGAGTACTGGGAATAAGCGATAGACCCGCCCAGGCCAATCCAGGTAGCCACATCTTCACCCAGGTCAATAAAATCATCCTTCAAAGCGTATTCCCCGTGGGCGGCAAAACCCATCGACGCCCCGTAAACAGCGCCCAACACCACCCGGGGACCGATATTTATATCTCCCTGGTGAGTTTCCTGGGCGATAACCAGGCCTGGCGCCAGGAACCCGAATAACAGACACATTACGAATATCTTCTTCATGCTTATACTCCTGTGGTTTTGTGTTTAAAGACATTTTTTATTGGGAAAAACGGATGTAGATTGTTCTTTCCTGTAAGGGTAGACAGCCGTTCTACCCCTCTTTGTATGAATGACATACAGATGACAGCAAATTTTGATTTTTTTTTTTTTAGTGAAGGCGCCTCCAATACTCCCGGCGGCAAATATGAGGAAAATGTGTGCAGAATATATCTCGTGGGTTTGTTCAAACCGGAATTGCAGCCGTTATAGCCGGCTGTCTGCTGTTGAGCTGTGAATCAAGCTCATCGGACCGGGCCTCTCCTTCCCGTTCAACGATAGCGTCGGAAAACACGGCTCTGCAAGCAGAGCATCCGGCCGTGCAGCAGGCGGATAGCCTTCTTAAGCAGATCAGCTATCGCTTAAAGAGACGTCAATTAGGCGGTCTGGATACCCTGATTGAACAAACCGCTGCTCTCTATGTCGCCCTGGATGCCGGCGTCGCCGGCGATTCTCTGCGTTGGGCGGGATACTTTAGCGCTCAGGTCTATCGGGCAAGTTACCTGAAAGAAATGGGGAGATTTGATAAATGCCTGCAACTTTTGGGGGAGGCGATTCCCCGCGCCCGGGAAAAGCTGGGCGACCATCACCCGGTTTTGGCGGGACTTTTCAATGTTAAAAGCGCCTATTTTTTGCAGCAGGGGGCGCTGGATTCCTGCAAGGTGTATGCCCGGCGGGCCATCGCTATTTTGCATGAGCAGCCGGTCCCCGGCAAAAGCGCGCTTACGGCTGCCCACCAGCGGCTTACCCTGGCCGGCTTTCAGGAGTTTGATTTTATTGAAGCAATGCGGCACGCCGATAAGGCCATCGAGTTTGCCCGGCATTCTGACAACGGGGGAGTAGACAGCATTGCGCTGGGGGCGGTCTACAACGTGCGCGCCGGTATACACTACAGTTTGCAGGAATACGAACAAACCATCGAGTTCCTGGAAAATGCCTACCGGATGACCGCCGCCAATCCCTTTTGGGAGGCTATCTATAAGATGAATGTGGCGGGCGTCCTGGAAGAGGTCGGCAATATGGATGAAGCGCTGGCGCTCAATCGCGAGGCAAACAAGATTCTTCAATCCCTGCAGACGGTTCCCCCGGAGTATGCCTCCATTGTCAATTATAACTTTGGCATTATTTTTATGGATTTGGAAGTCTATGATTCCGCCGCGGTCTACCTGGAGCAAATCTTAGACTGGCGAAAACGGCATACTCCCCTGCAAGAATTGCTCATCGCGGCCAACCAGAATTCCCTGGCGTACGTTTACACCCAACAGAACAAATTGAAGGCCGCCCAAACGTTGTTCGAGCAATCCCGCCGGATCTACCGCAACCGTTTGCCGGCATATCACCCGGAATGGAGCCGCTACGATTTATTGCGCGCCGCCTATTACCAGGCCGCCGGCCAGTGGCTGAAGGTGTTGGAGGTAACCCAACATGCGCTGAACTGCGCCCTGCTGACTCCCGGTCCTCATCCAACCGAATACAACCCGGGGGTCGATGAGATACTGTTAAAAGGCCAGGCGTTGAAGGCCTTTGTGCGGAAGTCCCGAGCGCAGCTTGCCCTGGCGGAACAAACCGGCAATGACGCCTGGCTTGATCGCTGCCTGGAGACGGTTGCCGCGGCTGTTCAGCTAATCGACCGGATGCGGGCGGATTATCAACTGGCCCATTTCCGGCGACTGCTGAACCTGCACAGCCGGAGTATTTACAGCAGCGGCGTTAAGGCTGCGATTGCCCGCTATCGGAAATACGGCAACCCTGCCGACCTGGAAGGGGCCTTTGAATTTTCCTCCCGCAGCAAAGCCGGTATGCTGCGCGATATTCAGCGGGAACTGAAAGCGAAGCAGCATGTGGATCTTCCCGACAGCCTGCGCCAGGTGGAAGAAGCGCTGCAAACCCGGATTTGGCGCAGCGAGGTCACTCTTAATCTGCTCCAGTCCGGCAGTATTGAAGACGCCCCCGAGCGGGTTAAAGCGCTCAAAGAGGCCGTGCACCTGCTCCGGATCCGCTACGGAGAATTCAAACGGAAAATGCAGCAAACCTTTCCCGCCTACCGGGCCTTGATGTACACTGCACCGGATTTCTCTACCGGGAAATTGCGGCGGCAGGTTTTAAACGCCGAAACAGCGGTCGTCGACGTGTTTAACGCCGGGGATTCATTGTATTTTTTCGTGGTTTTGCCGGACACCATCGGGGTTAACAGTCTGGCGCTGAACGAGAAATTAAAAACCATACTGAAGACGGTCCGGCAAAATTTAACTGCCGAGGAAATCGACTATGCCGCCTTTTGCGAAAACGCCTACCGGCTCTATCGGGAAACGCTGTATCCGGTGCAGCCGCTCTTGCAGGGTCGCCGGATTATTTTTATCCCGGATAAATCCTTTTACGCCATTCCCATCGCTGCGCTGTTAACCGGGCCGGCGCGCCGAACCGGGTTAAAATCGTATGCCGATTTACCCTACCTGATCCGGCAGCATCCCATTCGCTATACCTATTCCGCCGCCCTGCTGCTGCCCGGCGCCGATTCTGCGCACGCCTTGCCGCCGGAAAACAGCTTTCTGGCCTATGCGCCCGGTTTTATGGATGGATTGCCTTTAGACGCCGCGATTACCGAAGCAGTTATGGCCTCTACCGGCCGGCCGGATGATCGAACCCCGGCCGGCCGGGGCGAGTTGCCGTTTAGCGAATCAGAGGTAAAGCAAATCCGCGATCTGTTCCTCTCCCGCAGTGTTTTGCCGGTATGGCTGACTCGCTTGTTTAGCCGCTCCACCCGGCTGCAACTGAACCGGAATTCCACCGAAACCCGTCTGCTTTCCGAACAATTGAATCGCTACCGCTACGTGCATTTTTCTACGCACGGCTTTTTTTATAAACAGCCGGCGCCGCTGGCGGGACTGTTGCTCTACCCGGATGCTCAAAACGACGGGATCATCTTCCCGGGCGATATTTACCGACTGAAGCTGAACGCCGACCTGGTGGTGTTAAGCGCCTGTCAGACCGGCCTGGGAGAATGGGAATTGGGGGAAGGATTGATGGGGCCGGCCCAGGCGTTTTTGCAAGCCGGGGCAAACAATCTGCTGGTTACTTTGTGGCAGACGGAAAATCGCAGCGCCCGCGATCTGATGTTGACCTTTTACCGGGAGATGTTGTCCGGAAAACGGAAAGAGAAAGC
>JAJRYW010000222.1 GCA_024275555.1 Calditrichota bacterium
AAGTGCTGAATCCGACGAATGCGCCCCTCACTCTTGATGAGCATTACCTGGACGATTACGACACCTACTACGGAGTGGTCAATGCCCTGTACACCCGCGTCAGCAGTGATTTTATCGTGCAATTTCCTGCCGGGACGGTGATCCCCGCCAACAGTGTTTTGGTGATTGCCCTGAACGGCAGCGCAATGGAGGGTGTAGCGGATTTCGAAATCAAAGGTGTTTCCGCCCAGGTTCCGGATATGATCCCGCTTTTTGTGGGCGCCAGCGCCGGATTAACCAACACCGGGGAAATTGTGGTGCTGTTCCGTTGGGATGGTATCAGCGATTTGATCCAGGATGTCGATTACCTGGCCTGGGGTAGTCAGACAGACCGTTTTGCCGATAAAACCGGCGTCAATATTGACGGGCCGGACAGCGATACAACCGCCTCCACTTATTTGAATGACACCCCAATCGGATCGCAATTGAGCGTCAGCGCCCAGCACCAGGATGGAGAATCATACCAGCGGCTGAACAGCACCGAAAACGGGGAAACCCAGAACGGCGGCAACGGCCTGACCGGTCACGACGAAACCAGCGAGGATATGGCCACTTCCTTTGTGATTGGCTCTGCAAACCCCGGTGGAGAAGTTGGGGCGCCATTAATCGAAAACGTTGTGCAGTTTCCTGTTGAACCGACCGAAGCCGATACGGTGCTGATCAGCGCGGATGTCACCGATGACGGAACCATCACGGCGGTGCGGCTGCTCTTTTCCCTGGATGGCGGCGCGCAGGACAGCCTCGACATGGCCCTGGGCAGCGGCAACACCTACCAGGGCGCACTGCTGCCCCAACCGGCCGGAACGGTGGTGGAATACGCCATCAAAGCGGTGGATAATGATGGCCGCGTCAGCCAGACCACTAATTTTAGTTATACCGTTTTAGTCAGCGCCCCGGTGATCAGCAATATCGTACAAACACCCTCATTTCCCGCGCCCGGTGAGGATGTCGCCATCACGGCTGATGTGTCCGACAACGGCAGCCTGACCAGCGTCGATTTGTTCTATGCTCTTGATGGCGGCGCCTTCACTTCTACGGGGATGACCAATACCTCCGGAAACACCTACGAAGGCCAGATTCCCGGCCAGACCGATGGTGCTGAGGTAGCCTATTTTATCCGCGCGGAAGACAATGACGGAAATGCCACGCTTTCGGATACGCTCAGTTATACCGTTACCCAGCCGGGACAGGGACATCTGCTTATTTCTGAGATTGCGGTCACCCCCACCGAGGGGGAGTTTGTGGAAATCTATAATCCTACTTCCGCAGCTATCGACCTGAGCAATTACTACCTGACCGACGCCACCTTTGCCGCCGGCAATCAATACTATTACAACATTGTTTTAGGAGATAACACCGCCGGCGGAGGCGGATTTTTGGACTTCCATGCCCGCTTCCCGGCCGGGGCAGTCATCGCTCCCGGCGAATTCCAGACTATTGCCATGAATGGAACTCAGTTTACCTCCACCTACAACCAATCGCCAACCTATGAGTTGTTTGATACCGACGCCGCCATCCCTGATATGCAGGAAGCCTTTACCGGCAGCATCAACAACCAGGGCGGTTTTACCGATAGCGGCGAGATGGTGGTGATCTACACCTGGGACGGCCAGAGCGACCTGGTGCAGGATATCGATTATGCGATCTGGGGCGATAAAGTAGAGGCGGTGGATAAAACCGGGGTGAGCATCGACGGGCCGGACCCGGACAGCACGCCCTCCTCTTACCTGAACGATACAGCGATCATCAACCAGGTTTCTCTTTCCGATCCGGATACGCCCCCGCACCAGAACGGCGAATCGTTGCAGCGGATCACCTTTGAAGAGACCGGCGAGACCCCCAGTGGAGGCAATGGCCTCACCGGGCACGATGAAACCAGCGAAGATTTGCTGAGTTCGTTTGCCGTGAAGACACCCACGCCGAACGCCGCCCCGCCCGCTCCCGGCACGCCGGAGATTGTCGAAGTAACCCGCGATCCGAATTTCCCCACTTCCTCGGATGATGTGACCGTGACTGCCCAAATCACTGATGATGGAACGGTGACCGCGCAACTGTTCTTCTCCATCGACGGTGCGCCGTTTGACAGCAGCCTGATGAGCTTTGTCGGTAATGACCTTTACGAAGCGGTGATCGATTCCCAGCAAGAGGGTGTGCAAGTACGCTATTTTGTTAAGGCCACGGACAACAACGGTCTGAGCGCCAACTCCACAATATTCAGTTATCAAGTCATATCTTCCAATGCCGGCGGGGCGCACCTGCTGATTTCGGAAATTGCCGTCTCGCCCACCGAGGGTGAATTTATCGAGATTTATAATCCCACCGGTCAAACCATTGACCTGAGCGACTACTATTTAACCGATGCGACCTTTTCCGGCGGCGAGTTCTATTACAACATCGTAACCGGTCAAAATGCCGGTGGGGGTGGGTTTGGCGATTTCCACGTCCGTTTTCCGGACGGGGCCAGTATCGCCCCCGGCGAGGTGCAAACCATCGCCATCAATGGCAGCAATTTTGAAGCGACCTATGGCGTTTCTGCAACTT
>JAJRYW010000223.1 GCA_024275555.1 Calditrichota bacterium
AATCAGCAGATTGGCCGCCTTCTCCGCGACAACCGGCCCATCCCCGACGCTCAGCAGCACCAGCCGCGCCTGGCGGCACGCGCCGCCCCCGGCTGTCTCCAGCACCACCGCCACGCCTACCAGGGCGTAATCGCCGTGGCGACGGGCAACTTCCCGGAAGGCCCATCCACAGCGGGCCGGAAGCGCCGGTAGCCGGATTTCGGTCAGCATTTCTTCCGGTTCCAGGGCGGTGGTGAACATCCCCAGGAAAAATTCGGAAGCGGGCACCCACCGTTCCGCATCGTGTTTTTGCAGATGGAATTGAGCATCCACAGCGATCATCACCGCCGGCAACTCCGAAGCCGGGTCCGCATGGGCAATACTCCCGCCAATGGTGCCCCGGTTGCGAATCTGCACATGGGCAATATGCGGCATGGTCTCGTGGAGCAGCGGGCAACGCTCGGCGATGATGCGGCTCTGTTCCACGGTGCGCTGGCGGGTCATCGCCCCGATGCGCACCTCGCCGTTTTCCGAGGGGTGCAGGAAGGCTAAATCGGAGATGCGATTGCAGTCAATGAGAAACGCCGGTTGGGCCAGGCGGAAGTTCATCGCCGGGACCAGGCTTTGCCCGCCGGCTAAAATCTTGGCCTCATACCCGTGCTGATTTAAAAGCTGAAGAGCTTCCGCCCGGTCTTCAGGCGCGACATATTCAAAAGGAGCTGGTTTCAAGGAAACGCCTTTCTTTTTTCTCTGATTTTTCTATTCAACCCGCGAAACACGCCAAAGAATCGAAAGAAAAAAATGGCAAAATTTTTATATCCGTTTGTCACTGCCATGATGGGAGCTTTTGGATTGTATCGACTGTGTCGATTCATGCATTGACACAGTCAATGCAATCCGAAATCCAGACTCTCTTCATTTCAGACTCGTTATGATCCCGGCAGCCGGGATCACAACCCAGTAGCTCCGGGAACTCCGTTTCTACTAATTCTCTTGCCAGACAATCTTTCTTCTCGTTCCAGGCTCCTGCCTGGAACGCTCTTTTCAATGAAAGCTCCGCTTTCCCACCACCGGCATTATATTAGTACGATTGTGTCCCGGCGGGTATGTGTTGACCTCGAACGAGTGAAAAAGCAACGTTCAAAGCAGGAGCCTGGAACGAGCAACGAAATAATGATTGACGATGGCGTCATATAGCACTATCTCCGTTTCTACTTGTTTTCTTACCCTGCCCGCGAAAGCGGAGTTTCGCCGCCTGATGCGTTCCCAAAGAGACTTTGGGAACGCGGGTTTAAAAACAATCCTTTGGGTACGTTGTGCCTCGGCGGCAATACCCTGAGAGCCATTTCTTCGTTCAAAATTATGCGACTACAGCAGCACCCAGGCCGCAGCAGCAATAATCGCCGCGACTGCCAAAATCCACCAGATGCGCCCGCCGGAGAAGGATTCTTTTACCACATCTTTGGCAACGCCTTTGGCAAAATCACCCTGGGTGGGGGCGACGTAAGGCTGTTCGGCTGCCTCGCCCGGGGCCATCCGGGCCTGCAGAGCCTGGTTCATCGCTTCCAGCCCCTGGCGGATCATGCTTTTGCCCACCGTGTCCAAGAGGCGCTGACCCACGCTGGCTAACCGCCCGCCGATTTGCAGATCGGCTTCGTAGGTCAGCAGGGTCTGACCGCCCTCATGCGGGTGAAGCTGCACCCTGGCGGTCCCTTTGGCAAACCCGGCATTGCCGTTGCTGTCCACCAACATGGTATAACTTTCCGGATGCTGTTTGTCCTTCAGGGTTACCTTGCAAAGGAACAAGCCGTTTACCGGGCCCACCCGTACGTTCATTTCACTTTGGTATTCATCTTCTCCGATCTTATCCAGGCGTTCTGTGCCCGGCAAAGAGGAGGCTAAAATTTCCGGGTCATGCAAAAGCGCCCAGACCTCCTCGCGAGCGCCTGCAAAGGTAAATTGCCCCTCGACTTTCATGATCAATTCTCCGTTGCTTCTATGGGTTGCGGTTTGATTTCTCCAGTATTTTGCCGAACCAGTTCGAACAATCGCCCGGGGCTGAGCGGGATTTCGCAAATTTCCAGGCCGGTATCCGAGAAGGCGTCTTCCACAGCCTGGGCAAAGGCCGGCCCCACCGGAATAGCCCCGGCCTCGCCGACTCCCTTCACCCCCAGGGGATTGAGCGGCGAGGGCGTCTCCAGGTGATCCGATTCGACGCCCGGCACTTCGCAGGCGGTGGGAAGAAGGTAGTCCATAAACGAGGCGTTCAGAAGTTGGCCGTTTTCATCAAAACAAAGCTGCTCGTAAAAGGCATTCCCAATTCCCTGGGCCACCCCGCCCTGGATCTGCCCTTCCAGGATCATGGGATTGATCACGGTTCCGCAGTCGTGCACCACCACGTATTTTTTGATGTCCACCAGAAAGGTTTGCGGGTCGACTTCCACAATCATGGCGTGGACGCCGCTGGCGGTGCAGCCCCGGGCCGGGCCAAAGTAAGCGGTGGCTTCCAGGCCCGGCTCCGTGCCCGGCGTTACCGCCCCGCGGAGAGGATTGGCCTGCGCTGCTAACTCGGCAAAACTTAATTTTTTCTGCGGCGATTGACGCGGATAGACGGTTCCATTTTCCAGAACTAACTCTTCCGGGGCAACCTCCAGCAGACGGGCAGCCAGTGCAATGATTTTCTTGCGCACCATTTGGGCCGCGGCATGGCAGGCATTGCCGGCCACCACCGCCCCCCGGCTGGCAAAGGTTCCCGTGCCCCAATGGAACTCCCCGGTATCCCCGGTCGCCACGTGGATATCACATACATCGACGCCCAGTTGCTCGGCAACCACCTGGGCAAAGGCGGTAAAATGGCCCTGTCCCTGGGTGCCCACGCCGGTCGCCAGGCGCACTTTCCCGCTGGCTTCCACGGTCACTCGCGCGCCTTCGTAGGGGCCGATTCCGGCGCCCTCCACATAAGAGACAATCCCCAGGCCCACCCGTTTTCCCTGGGCGTGCAGGCGCGGCTTTTCCTCCCGGATAAACCCGTGATAGTCGATCATCTCCACGGCTTTTTCCAGGGCCGGGGCGTAGTTTCCGCTGTCATAAACCAGCGGGGCAAAATCCTGGTAGATGATCTGGTGGTCGTGGGGAAACTCCTCCGGGGAGAGATAGTTTTTGCGCCGGATTTCCACCCGGTTGAGATTCATCTCCTTAGCGGCAAAATCCAGCAGACGCTCCATCACAAAGACGCCATGCTGCCGGCCGGCTCCCCGGTAGGGGGTGACAATCGGTTTGGTGGTGAACACCGCTTTAAATTCGCTGTAATAATTGGGGATACGATAACACCCCAGTAGAGTACACTGGCTGTTGATCGGCACGGTAAGCCCGTAGGGGTCGTAGGCGCCGGTGTCGTGCCAAAACACATCTTTAATTCCCAGGATAGTTCCGTCGGCCGACAAGGCGATTTCCGCCTCGTGGATTTGCCCGCGCTCCTGGGTGGTGGCAAAGAAATTTTCTTCGCGATCCTCGATCCACTTGACCGGGCAGTTTAGCTGCATGGAAACCCAGGGGATGAGCACCTCTTCCGGGTAGAACATCATAATTTTCGGTCCGAATCCCCCGCCGATGAATGGGGCAATCACCCGCACCTGCGACTCAGATAACCCCAGCATGGCCGCCAAACCATTGCGGATAGGAATCGGCGCCTGGGTGGTGTCCCAGATGGTTAAAAATTGATTTTTGCCATTCCAGTCTGCGACAACCCCCCGGTTTTCCATGGCGGCGGCGGTGCCCCGGTCGTAGATAAAACGGCGTTTGATGATCCGGTCGGCCTGTTGGGCAATGCGGTGGTAATCGCCCTTTTCCTGGATGACATGGGCGGCTAAGTTGGAAGAAAGATCATCGTGCACCCGCGGTGCTTGCTCTTTGAGCGCCTCTTCCATATCCACCACGGCGGGGAGCGGCTCCACATCCAGCCGCACCAGTTCGGCGGCGTCTTCGGCAATGTAGCGGCTCTCGGCAATAATCAGCACCACCGGTTCGCCGACATGGCGAATTTTATCTTTGGCCAGGGGAACCTGGGTGCGGGCGTGGAAGGTCAACCGCTCGATGGGAGGCGGGGGAACCAGCAGCGGGCCCGGCTTCCAGTAGTCGCCCAAATCGGCGGCGGTATAAACCGCATGCACGCCGGGCAGGGCCGCGGCGCGGGATACATCAATAGAATTGATACGGGCGTGAGCGTGCTTGCTGCGCACAAAAGCGGCGTGAAGCATTCCGGGCAGATGCACATCGTCGGTAAAAAGGGCCTTCCCGGTTAACAGGCGGGCGTCTTCGTTGCGGCGGATTGGCTGACCAAAATATTTTCCAGACATAAATTCTCCTGTTCGGTAATGGACGAACCAGGTTGGCAATGCTAAATTAGTATGATTGCTGCTGACGATGCTGTAGGGCAGACTTCACTGCATTGACGATGTTCTGATACCCGGTGCAGCGGCAGAGATTTCCGGAAAGCGCCTGGCGAATTTCCTCTTCGTCGGCGTCAGGATGGGCATCGAGAAACGGGATGAGGGTCATCAAAAAACCCGGGGTGCAAAACCCGCACTGTAAAGCATGGTGTTCCCGGAACAGCTCTTGTAAGGGGTGGAGTTCCTCCCCGGCCGAATCGCCGGTCAATCCTTCCACGGTAAGGATTTCCTGCTGATCGCACTGCACCGCAAAGAGAAGGCAGGAACGCACCGCTTCGCCGTTCAGCAGTACGGTACATGCGCCGCACACGCCATGTTCACAGCCGACATGGGTACCGGTCAGGTCCAATTCATGGCGCAGGAAATCGCTGAGTAAGAGGCGCGGCTCCACTTCTCTCTCATAGGAACGGGAATTCACCCGAACCGTAATAGGAATACGTTCATTCATAGACGGAAATACCTGTGTTCGTAAAGACAATCGGATCTGAAGTGAAGATTGTCAAATTCAATAAAATCAGGCGACTAATAACCCAAGATGACCGGAATCTATGGCAATCCGGTCAGAAATTCAAGATTTTTTTTTGGTTCGATTGGTTTTTCCTTTGTATTTGTGTAGCAATCTTTTTTCAAAGGTGTTAAAACGGCTTATTTGGGCAACCGGACAGTTCTCAAGTGAGATTTCCCCACCCCGGCCCTCCCCGGAATCAAGGAGGGAGGCCGGTTTCCCCCCGATTTCGGGCTTCGTCGTGAGCTCAGCCGAACGGGGGAGTAAGGGGGGACATTATCATTGCATGAGGGAAGCGACACAAAACATTCCATCTTTTCGGAAACTAATTCACGTCTCAATAATCAAAGGCAGAGCTTAAGCCATTCTTTGCCCGGGTCGATGATGACCGGCATCGTTAATAATATTTTTCTGAAAACAATTCTTTCTAACTGCGTTAAATGAAATTAAATTAACTTAATTTACTGGATGTGTAACCGTTCGACATCGAACTAATCTTGAGGCGCATAATGAAGTCTATTGTTTTATTATTGGCTCTCCTATTCTCCTACCCCATATTCGCCGGAGACCCGTATCTCGATTCCCTGAACTATAAATTTGAAACGCTTGCCCCGGAACCGCAGCACACCCAGGTCTCCCAGGTCATCGCTCACCTGCTTACCCAAATGCATTATAAAAAACGGAGTCTGGACGATTCATTATCCTCCGAGGTGTTTGACCGCTACCTGGAAAAACTGGATGGCAATAAACTTTATTTCCTGGAGTCGGATATTCACGAATTTGAAAAACATCGCTATAATTTTGATGATTATATCCGCAGCGGGAATTTACGCGCCCCGTTTGCAATTTTTACCATATACCAGAAGCGCTTTCAGGAGCGCATGGAGTATGTCTTCCAGCGGCTGGAAAGGCCCTTTGATTTCAGCAAGGATGAATACATCGAGTTAGACCGCGAGGATATGCCCTGGCCCAAGACCGCCGAGGAGCTGGACGAAGCCTGGCGGAAACGTATCAAACACCAGGCCCTGAATTTAAAAATCGCCGGCAAAGAGTGGCCGGATATTCAAAAAACATTGCGCAAGCGTTACAAGCGTACCATAAAGAATATTTCGCAAAGCCAGCCCGAGGATATTTTTCAAATCTTAATGAACTCCCTGGCGGAGTCGTACGATCCGCACACCAACTACTTCTCGCCCAAGAATTACGATGATTTTAAGATTCGCATGAGCCAATCCCTGGAAGGGATCGGGGCGCGCTTGTCCAGCGAGGATGATTACACCAAAGTGGTGGACATTATTACGGGCGGGCCGGCGGATAAGAGCAACCTGCTCCACCCCAACGACCGCATTACCGGCGTGGGACAGGGCGAAGAGGGAGAGATCGTCGATGTGATCGGCTGGCGGTTGGACGACGTGGTGCAGATGATCCGGGGCCGCAAAGGCACCGTGGTTCGGCTGGAAGTGCTGCGGGCAGACGCCCCGGCAGGCAGTTTACCGGACACGATTGCCATCGTGCGCGACAAGGTGAAGCTGGAAGACCAATCCGCCAAAGCCGATACGCTGCACATCATCCATGAAGGAGAAAAACGCCTTTTCGGGGTGATCACCGTGCCGGTGTTTTATTCCGATTACGAAGCCCGCCGCCGGGGCGAGCGAGACTACAAATCCACTTCCCGCGACGTGCGTAAACTCCTGGAGGAATTGAAAGCCGAGGGAGTAGAAGGCGTCATCATCGATTTGCGCCGCAACGGGGGCGGTTTTCTCAACGAAGCGGTGGACTTAACCGGGCTGTTTATCGACGAAGGGCCGGTGGTGCAGGTGCGCAGCAGTTCCGGGCGTGTTTCCATAGAACGCGATAACGATCCCGGCATAACTTACGACGGCCCGTTGTTGGTGCTGATAGACCGGCTCAGCGCCTCGGCCTCGGAAATTTTTGCCGCAGCCATCCAGGATTATAAACGCGGCCTGGTGGTTGGCAGCCAGTCTTTTGGCAAAGGAACCGTGCAGAATGCGGTGGGACTAAACCGCTACTTGCGGCTGCCCTCCCAGAAGTTGGGCCAGCTAAAACTGACCGTGGCGAAGTTTTACCGGATCAACGGCGGCAGCACCCAGCACGTGGGGGTAGTGCCGGATATCTCCTTCCCCTCGCGCTTCAACTTTGCCCAGATCGGTGAAAGCGCCCGGGAAAACGCCCTGCTGTGGGACCAAATCGCCCCGGTAAAATACCAGGAAGTCAGCCGCCTGGAACGTTTTCTGCCCGAGTTAAAAAAACGCCACGACCTGCGCGCCGCCGTCGACCCGGTCTACCGCAAAACCGTGGAAGAGTATAAAGAGATTAAAGCGCACAGCAACGACTCGCGACTGACTTTGAATGAAGAGCAACGGCGCGCCGAGCGTGCAAAAAGGAACGACTCCGACGAAGACGATCCGGAGGAAGAGAAGGAAGAAAAAGATGCGTTTCTGCTGGAGAGCGCCCACATTTTGGGCGACCTGATTGCCCTGCTACACCGGCAGCCGTAAGGACATCAGAGAATAATCTGATTGAAATACCATAATTTTGATTCACTTTTCAGGTTCTACTTGACCGGTGAGCCCTTCAACTTATGCTCAGGACAGGCAGATGGATAGAGAATTCGAGGATTACTTAAAAGACATTTTAGATGCTATGAAGAAGACGCAACATTTCATAGATGGCCTTTCCTATGAAGAATTTTCACAGGATGATAAAACCGTATTTGCCGTCATCCGGGCCTTGGAAATCATCGGTGAAGCAACTAAAAATATGCCCGATGACATTCGCAAAGAGAATCCCGGTGTTCCCTGGAAAGAGATGGCGGGAATGCGAGACATCCTGATTCACGACTATTTTGGCGTTGACATGGAAACCGTTTGGCTGACTATAACAGAGAAAATCCCCAAAGTTAAACCATTGCTTCAGAAAATATTGGACAATAGATGAAAAACTTAGCGGAATTAAAACAAATTTTACAGGACCATAAAGAAGAACTGCACCGGGAATATGGAGTGACCGAAATCGGAATTTTTGGCTCGTATGCTAAAAATGAACAAAGTGAAGTAAGCGACCTTGATATAATGGTTGAATTTCACAAAGCGATTGATCTGTTCACTTTTGTGAAATTGAAAATTTATCTTTCCGACTTGCTGAATGTCAAGGTGGACCTGGTGATGAAAAAAGCCCTGAAGCCCGGGATCGGGAAGCGCATTTTGAAAGAGGTGGTGTATATCTAAAAAAACACGGATAACGCATATTCGACAAATTTTTGTAGTGTAGGTCGGGTTAGAAAAACGTAACCCGCCCTACAACTTTCTACTGTATAGCATCTTTTTTTTACGCTACCCCCTTCACTCCCCAGCTACCGGCGACAGGCCCTTAATGGACAATAGATGGTCGAAACCCGCTACCAGAAACGGTGCAAGTATAAAGTTTAGTTGAGGTGTAGTTATAAACCAAGTTCTTGGAGTCCCTGTTGCCAGGGGAAGCAATGCACATTGTCAATTTTTTTGGCTATTGGATCAAGTGAAAGACAGAAAGACTCACTATTAGCAATATCCTTTCCCAGGGAATTTAGCCCGCGAAGATCATCTTCAGTAACCCGTTCCGTAGATTTGATTTCAACCAAAGCCCGCTTGAGCCCAGGACGGCTAATAATCAAATCAATCTCAACACCACTTTGTGTTCTAAGGTAGGACAATTGATAGTCTTTTTGGGCATAGGATTGCAGCCGCCAGATTTCATTGATCAGGAAATGTTCAAAAGCATAGCCGTAAGCATATGTTTGTGGTTTCAATTCGACGGTCAGAGTATTTTCCAGGGCCCGTTGTACACCCGTGTCAAAAAAATAAAATCTGGGATTACCAGCCTGGCGTTTACGAATGGACTCATGAAAGGGTTCCAGTAGAAAACCGATCAATGTATCCTCGAGAATCTCAAAATAGGTTTGAACGGTTGGAGTGCTGGCGCCAATTTCCCGGGCAATTTTTGAATAATTAATAATGCGTCCATTCATCTGTGCTGCTACATACAAGAAACGACGAAACGGTTCCAACCTCCTAATAATCTGTTCCTGTAAGATTTCCTCCCGAAGGTACGTGTGCGCATACGCACGCAAGAAACTACATTTATCCTCATGGTTGTCAATGGCAAAAATGCCTGGCAATGTTCCGTAGGAGAGAGCAAGTTCCAAAGAAAATTTTTCTCCGATTTCCCGCGCAGTTAAGGGAAACAAGCGCCGAACAAACGCCCTTCCGGCTAATAGGTTTGCCCCTCCATATTTCAGTTTCCGGGCGCTCGAGCCAGAGAGAGCAAATTTTAAACGAGATGATTCAATCTGCTGGTGAACCAAATCCAACAATTTGGGAATCTTTTGAATTTCATCAATAATAACCCACTCCATGCTTTCCGGCAATGCAGCAAGTTGTTCTACCAATGTTTTTGGACGTAAAGTATAAATTTCATTTTGCTCCGGATCGAGTAAGTCTATATAAAGCGCCTGGGTAGGTGAGAAGCGTTGCTTGAGCAGAAAAGTTTATCCAACTCCACGTGGACCAAATAAAAAAAAGCTATTGTTTTGGGGAAGCTGAAGGATTCTTTTAAACATATTTTAAATTTGCCCGACATATTTAAAGTATACTTTACAAATATATGCGCGACAAAACTAAAAAACAAGGAACGATATAGATCTGTTATGGGATAAGAGAATGGTACCTACTCAGATAGTTTTAGACGGTCCCCAAGAGATGGCAACGTCATATGCTCTGATGCTGTTAGTGCTTAGTGTGAATTTACTATATTATCGCATAGACTGTGTAAGTGGGTATCGTGTCAGTCTGAGCTTGTCGAAGAGTGAACTGCCAATCTCAATTGTTCCACGTTCTACCTGATAGTTGCAGAGAATGTATGACTGGAGGTTATCACTCAATCGGAATTGTGAATTGAGAAAATTCCTCTCTCGAATTCATCCAATCTATTTTCTGTATTTATTCATTCACCCCCACCCCTTCCATAATCATCGGGGCTATTTTCCCCAAT